>JASHWO010000004.1 GCA_030044045.1 Acidimicrobiales bacterium | reverse complement strand
GCCTGGTGGCCACCCTGGCCGACCCGGTGCCGGCCATCACCTTGGTACTGGTGGGCGGGGGCGGCACCGTGCCCCAGGCGCTGGTGAAGGCGGTCGGCGCCGCCGGCCAGGTGGTGGACGCCTCGGCCGGCACCGGCCGCGATCGGTCCCGCTGGCTGGCCGGGCAGCTCCGGGACGCCCCGGTGCGCCTGACCGCCGGCGCCGCCCGGCGGCTCGGTGACCACCTGGGCGAGGACGTGGGCCGCTTGGCCGGGGTGCTGCAGACCCTGGCCGCCGCCTACGGCGACGGCGCCTCGGTGGGGGAGGAGCAGCTGGCGCCGTTCCTCGGGGAGGCCGGGGCCGTACCGCCGTGGGACCTGACCGACGCCGTCGACGCCGGTGAGGCGGCCACCGCCCTGGACGCCCTCCACCGCATGCTCGGGGCCGGCGGGAGGGTGGCGCCGGAGATCGTGGCCGTGCTGCACCGCCACTTCTCCAACATGTTGCGGCTGGACGGGGCCGGGGTGGGCTCGGGGGACGAGGCGGCGGCGTTGCTCGGGGTGCGCAGCGCCTTCGTGGCCAAGAAGGCGCTGGCCCAGGCCAACCGGCTCGGGAGCGAGCGGATCGGCCAGGCGGTCGTCCTGCTGGCCGATGCCGACCTCGACGTGAAGGGCCGCACGGCGCTCCCGCCCGAGGTGGTCCTGGAGGTGCTGGTGGCCCGGCTCAGCCGCCTGGCCCGGGTCCGGGCGGCGCCGGCCCGGCGCTGATCCTCTAGACCTGTTCGAGGGTGTTGGCGTAGTCGGCCATGAGGCGTTGCGCGCCGGTGTCCGTCTCGGCCAGCGCCCACTGCCAGTCCTCGAGCAGGAGGGTGCCCTTGGTCAGCAACCGCCTCGACTCGTCGCTGGCCACCAGCTCCTCGAGCGCCCGGCGCTCGCCCTTGACGACGTACATGCCCCAGCCGGTCGGGAGGAAGTACCACTCCGGGGAGGTGCACTTGCCTTCGGCGACCTGCTTGCCCCAGAAGCCGTCGGCTTCGGCGGCCAACTGCAGGGCCTGCCGCTCCCGGCCCGGGAACGGGACCTTCCATGAGATGATGAAGGCGCTGTCCACGAGGGGGACCTCCTTCCGCCCGAGCACGGGACCTTCCCGGGCGCCGCGTGCCCCCTGCCGGCACCGGCCCTCCACGGGCCTACCCATGCCCATCCTGGCTCGGTCTCCGTTCCGGCCGGAAGGGCCGAAGGTTGGTTACCGGTCGGTACAGTCGGCGCGTGGCCCAGGGCCCGCCGGCTGGGCGACCTCCGCGACGGCCCCCGGCGCCGTGCGCGGCTACTCGGCCGGCTGGGCGGCCTCCATCGCCGCCACCCGGCGCATCAGGCGGGACTTGCGATTGGCCGCCTGGTTCTTGTGGATGACGCCCTTGGCCGCGGCCTTGTCGATCCGCCGGACGGCGACCCGCAGCGCCTCGACCCGGTCCTCGGCCCCACCGTCGGCGGCGGCCACGGCGGCCTTGGTGCGGGTGCGCAGCTCCGAGCGCACCGACTTGTTGCGCAGGCGGCGCCGCTCGTTCTGGCGGTTGCGCTTGATCTGGCTGCGGATGTTGGCCACGTGAGGTCCTCTGCGTCGACTGCGGTGCGCCGACCGGCGGATGCCGGGCCGGGGGCGTCGGGCGGGGCCCGCGCAAGGGCTCCGAGAGCGTAGCAGGCCAGGGGCGGGGCCACCCCCCGCCCCCTGGCCTGCCGGCCGGGTGGGGCGAAGGGGCGCCGGCGGGGGCCGGTACGATCGTCGCACCGTGCCCCCTGCGCCACCGCCCGCCGCGACAAACGAGAACGAGCCGGTCGCCACCGAGCGCATCCGGAACTTCTCGATCATCAGCCACGTCGACCACGGGAAGTCGACGCTCTCCGACCGCATCCTGGAGCTGACCGGCGCCGTGGACCCCCGCCAGATGCGGGAGCAGTATCTCGACTCCATGGACATCGAGCGGGAGCGGGGCATCACCATCAAGGCGCAGAACGTGCGGGTGGCCTTCCGGGGCCACGTCCTGCACCTGATCGACACCCCGGGCCACGTCGACTTCGGCTACGAGGTCAGCCGCTCGCTGGCCGCCTGCGAGGGGGCGGTGCTGCTGGTCGACGCCTCGCAGGGCATCCAGGCCCAGACCCTGGCCAACTGCTACCAGGCCATCGAGCACGACCTGGAGATCGTGGCCGTGCTGAACAAGATCGACCTGCCGGCGGCCGACCCCGAGCGCTGCGCCGCCGAGATCGAGCAGGTGCTCGGTCTCCCGGCCAGGGAGATCCTGCAGATCTCGGCCAAGACCGGGGAGGGGGTGGCGGCGCTCCTCCAGGCGGTCATCGACCGGATCCCGCCCCCCGCCGGGGACCGGGCCGCCCCGCTCCGAGCCCTCATCTTCGACTCCTCCTACGACCAGTACCGGGGGGTGGTCAGCTCGGTGCGGGTGGTCGACGGCGCCCTGCCGGCCGGGTCCCGCCTGCGCTTCCTGCAGGCCGGCGCCGTCCACGACGTGGAGGAGATCGGCGTCCGCACCCCGGTGGGCGTCCCCGTGGCCGAGCTGGGGCCGGGGGAGGTGGGGTACCTCATCGCCGGCATCAAGGACGTGGGCGAGGCCCGCTCCGGCGAGACGGTGACCGACGCCGCCCGCCCGGCGGCCGAGCCCCTGGCCGGCTACCGCGACCCGAAGCCGATGGTGTTCTGCGGCATCTACCCCATCGACGGCGACGAGCTGCCCGAGCTGCGGGACGCCCTGGACAAGCTGAAGCTGAACGACGCCAGCTTCACCTTCGAGCCCGAGACCTCCCGGGCCCTCGGGTTCGGCTTCCGTTGCGGCTTCCTCGGCCTGCTGCACATGGAGATCGTGCGGGAGCGGTTGGAGCGCGAGTTCGACCTCTCGCTCATCGCCACCGCGCCGTCGGTGGCCTACCGGGCCTACCTGACCGACGGGAGCACGGTGGACGTGGACAACCCCACCGAGCTCCCCGAGGCCAGCCGGATCGACCACATCGACGAGCCGATGCTCACCGCCACCATCCTCACCCCGTCGGAGTACACGGGCACGGTCATGGACCTCAGCCAGGGCAAGCGGGGCGAGATGACGAAGATGGAGTACCTCTCGCCGGAGCGGGTGGAGCTCGTCTACCAGATCCCCCTGGCCGAGGTGGTGGTGGACTTCTTCGACCAGTTGAAGAGCCGCACCAAGGGCTACGCCAGCCTCGACTACGAGCCGGGGGACTACGCCACCGCCGACCTGGTGCGGGTGGACCTGCTCATCAACCACGTGCCGGTGGACGCCTTCTCCACCATCGTCCACCGCTCCCAGGCCGACACCTACGGCCGCCGCATGACCGAGAAGCTGCGCCAGCTCATCCCCCGGCAGCTCTTCGACGTGCCCATCCAGGCGGCCATCGGCGGGCGGGTGGTCTCCCGGGAGACGGTGAAGGCCAAGCGCAAGGACGTGCTGGCCAAGTGCTACGGCGGCGACATCACCCGCAAGCGCAAGCTCCTGGAGCGCCAGAAGGAGGGCAAGAAGCGGATGAAGAGCATCGGCCGGGTGGAGGTGCCCCAGGAGGCCTTCATCTCCGCGTTGCGCCTGGAAGATTGAAGCCCGAGCCGGCCCCGGCGCACGTCGGCGCGGCGGCGGCCGCCTGCGGCCGGGACGGCCGCTCGCCCGGCCTCTGCCTGGCACTCGGTAGACTCGACTGCCAGCCCACCCGTGGAGCCACCATGCCCAGGACCGCCACATCCGGAGACGAGCGCAAGGCACAGGACGGCCGGCCGGGGGCCGTCGGCAGCCTCGACGCGCGCAAGGCGGCCATCCTGGAGGCGGTGGTGACCGAGTACATCGGCACCGCCCAGCCGGTCGGGTCCCAGCACGTGGCCCAGGCCACTGGGGTGCAGGTCTCCTCGGCCACCGTCCGCACGGAGATGGCGGCGCTGGAGCACGAGGGCTACCTGGTCCAGCCCCACACCAGCGCCGGGCGGATCCCCACCGACAAGGGCTACCGCTTCTTCGTCGACCACCTGGCCGCGCCGGGGGTGTTGGGCCCGGCCCAGCGCCAGCAGGTGGCCCGCTTCTTCGACCACGTCCACGGCGAGATGGAGGAGATGCTGGAGCGCACGTCCGGCCTGCTGGCCGACCTCACGTCGTACGCCGCGGTGGTGGTGGGCCCCGGCCACGAGTCGGCGGCCGTGCGCTCGGTCCAGCTGGTGGGGCTGGGGCCGCGGCTGGCGCTGCTGGTGGTGGTGCTGGCCGACGGCGCGGTGGAGAAGCGCACCGTCGACTTCCCCGACGACGTGGGCGAGGACGTGCTGGAGCAGGCCACCGCGGCGCTGGCCGCCCACGCCCAGGGCCGCCCGCTGGCCTTCCTCGACCATCCGTCGCCCACCGGGGACGCCCGGCTCGACGGCGTGGTGGGGGCGGCCATGGCCGCGCTGGAGCATCTGGCCGTGGCCGAGGACACGGACCACGTGTTCGTGGGCGGCCCCTCCCAGGTGGCGGTGGCCTTCGACGCGGTGGAGACGGTGCGCTCGGTGCTGGCCCTCCTCGAGCAGCAGCTGGTGGTGGTGACGCTCCTGCGCGACGTGCTGTCCCGGGGCCTCTCGGTGGCCATCGGCACCGAGCACGGCTACGAGCCGTTGGCCTCGTGCGCCGTGGTGGTGGCCCCGGTCTCGATCGACGGGCACGACGCGGGGGCGATCGGCCTACTGGGCCCCACCCGCATGAACTACCCCCAGGCCCTGGCCGCGGCCCACGTGGTGGGGGAGCGGCTGGGGGAGCGCCTGGGCGACCCCATGGGCGGGACGGGGGCGGCCGTCAGCGCCGCCCCGAGAGGAGGCCGGCGTGCCGGGCGCTGATCAGATGGCCGACCTCTACGAGCTGCTGGGGGTGCGGCGTGACGCCGACGACGACGAGATCAAGCGCGCCTACCGCCGGCGAGCCCGCGAGCTCCACCCCGACGCCAACGGCGGCGACCCGGTCTCCGAGGCCAGGTTCAAGGAGGTGTCCTTCGCCTACGAGGTCCTGCGCGACCCGGAGCGGCGGGCCCGCTACGACCGGTTCGGCCCGGCCAGCTTCGGCCAGGGCGGCGGGACCGGCGGCGGCATGGGGTTCGACTTCGACGGCGGCCTGGGCGACCTCTTCGAGGCGTTCTTCGGCTCGATGACCGGCACCGGCCGGGCCCGGCGGCGGGGGCCGCAGCCCGGGGCCGACGCCGAGGTGACGCTGGTGCTCACCTTCGCCGAGGCGGCCTTCGGCGCCCGGAAAGATCTGGCGGTGCGGCTGCCGGTGACCTGCGACACCTGCAGCGGGTCGGCCGCCCGGCCGGGCACCCAGCCGGTGAGCTGCCCCGACTGCCAGGGCACCGGGGAGATCCGCCGCATCCGGCAGTCCCTGCTGGGCCAGGTGGTCACCGCCGTGGCCTGCGGCCGCTGTCAGGGGCTGGGCCAGACCATCCCCGACCCGTGCCCCGACTGCCGGGGCGAGGGCCGGCGTATGGAGGACCGCAGCTTCGCGGTGGACGTGCCGGCCGGGGTGGAGGACGGCTCCACCCTGCGCCTGGCCGACCGCGGCCCGGCCGGCCCCCGGGGCGGCCCGAACGGCTCCCTCTTCGTGCACCTGTCGGTGGCGGCCGACGAGCGCTTCGAGCGGGCCGGCGACGACCTGCACGCCACCCTGCACGTGGGGGTGGCCCAGGCGGCGCTGGGCACCCAGGCCGAGGTGGACACGCTGGAGGAGCCCCGCCCGGTGGCGGTGGCCGCCGGCACCCAGAGCGGCCAGGTGCTCCGGTTGAAGGGGCTGGGCGTGCCCCACCTGCGGGGCCGGGGGCGGGGCGATCTCTTCGTCCACGTGGTGGTGGACACGCCCACCGGCCTGGACGCCGAGCAGGAGGCGCTGTTGCGGCAGCTGGCGGCGGCGCGGGGCGAGGTGGTCGACCCGCCGGGCGGGCACGACGGGGTGCTGTCCCGCATCCGCTCTGCCTTCGGCTGAGGTCGGGGACTGTGGTCGAGCCACCGGCGGGCCCTGTGCCACCGGCGGGCACCGAGCCTGCGGCGGGCGGCGGGGTGGCCGCCCGGGCCGTGGCCGCTGCCCAGGTGTACGTGGACGATCCGGCAGCGCCGGAGGTATCGCCCGACGACCGGCACCACCTGGTGCGGGTACTGCGCCTGCGTCCCGGCGAGGTGGTGGTGGCCAGCGACGGCCGGGGCCGGTGGTGCCGTTGCCGCTTCCGGGGCGCCGCGGGCGGCGGGGGTGCCGGCGCCAGCGGCGACGGCGGGGGCCGCCTGCTGG
>JASHWO010000183.1 GCA_030044045.1 Acidimicrobiales bacterium | reverse complement strand
ATCCCGAAGCTCGCCCGCTCACTGGGTTCGGCCTCCCGCGAGTTCAAGCGCGGGCAGGACGAGGGACAGGCCACAACGGCTTCGGACAGTGCCGCCCAACCCCTATCTGCCGCCCAACCGTCGACTGACACCCGAGTCACCGCCGGGCCGACCCCCGAGGCCAACGGGTCGAGCCCGTCCGCCGCCGTCCGGTGATCGGCGTGCGGACGGCCCGGCGCCTGGCGGGACCCCTGGTCGCGGTGGCCGCCGTCGCCGTGGCGATCACCGCCGGCTCCGCACTGGCCGCCGGGCCCACCGGGGCGTCTGCCAAGGGGATGCCGGGGATGGAGGCCCGGATGCAGGCGGCCAGCAGGAAGGCGGCGGCCTCGGCACCCACGCGCGGTTCGACCATCACCATCCACAACTTCGC
The DNA here is from genome assembly GCA_030044045.1 of Acidimicrobiales bacterium. The sequence goes on along the minus strand of JASHWO010000183.1, from coordinate 2,700 downwards.
CTTCTCGCCGGGCTCGCTCAAGGTGCGACCGGGGCAGAAGGTCACCGTGGTGAACCGGGACTCGGTGACCCACACCGTCACGTCGACCACCGGGAAGTTCAATACCGGCGACATCGGGCCGGGCAAGACGGTCACCTTCATCGCCCCGAGGAAAGCAGGCAAGTACCCCTACCGGTGCACCATCCACCAGTACATGACCGGCACCCTCGTGGTGTCCTGACCGAACGGTGCCCCATTGTTCACCCTGGACCCGATCAAGCTGCTCATCGTCGCCGTCGTGGCCCTGGTCGTCCTGGGACCCGACAAGCTCCCGGCGACGGCCAAGAGGGTCTCGTCGCTGCTCGCCGACCTCCAGCGGCTGCGGGCCTCGATCCACCAACAGGTCCAAGAGCAGGTCGGCGACCATCCGCTGGTGACCGATCTGTCCGCGGTCCGAAACGAACTGATGAACCTGCGGGCCACCGCCGATCCCCGCCAGGCCCTCTACCGGTCGATCGGGCTGGGCCACGACGGGTCACGGCCTGACCCGCCGGTCGACATCGCCGGCGATCTTTCCCAGAACTGAGCGCCACCGTGGCCTTCGTCGCCTCCGTCAAAGAACACCGGCAGTTTCGCGCCGCCGGGGCTCCCATGGGGCTCTTCGAGCACCTGGCCGAGCTGCGTCGGCGGGTCGTGATCGCCGTAGTGGCCGTCAGCATCGGCGGCATCGGGGTCTTCGTGGTCTTCAACCACCTGCTGGGGTTCCTGCTCACCCCCTACTGCCAGGCTGTCGGGCCGGGGCATGCCTGCAATCTCTACGTGACCGGACCCCTGGACGGGCTCTCCATCCGGGTGAAGGTGGCGGCCTACGGGGGCCTGCTGGTTGCCTCCCCGGTCGTGCTCTGGCAGCTCTGGCGGTTCATCGCCCCCGGGCTACAGCCGAAGGAGCGCCGGGGAGCGGTCTGGTTCGTCGGAGCCTCGGTCCTCCTCTTCTTCGGCGGCTCGGTCGTTGCCTACGTCTCGTTCAGCCATGCCCTGCGCTTCCTCGACGCCGTCGGCGGCTCGTCGTTGCACCAGCTCTACAGCCCCGAGAGCTACATCGGGCTCCTCATCTTGATGATGGTCGCCTTCGGGGCCACCTTCGAGCTGCCCGTGCTGCTGGTCGCCCTCCAGTTGGCCGGCGTCGTCACCCCGGCCCGCCTGGCATCGTGGCGGCGCTGGGCCATCGTGGTCCTGGTCACCCTGGCCGCCGTCATCACCCCCTCCTCGGACCCGTTCTCGATGCTGGCCATGGCCGTCCCACTGGTCTGCTTCTACGAGGCGGCCATCTGGATCGGTCGACTGGTCACCCGGTCCCGCCGGGCCGCCGTCGCCAGCTCCGGCGGACTTCGGCCCGATCCAGGCGGCCCGGCGGGACCGTAGGAGGAGCATGGGAACCACCCGATCGGACGGAGCAGCAGAGAAGGGTCGGACCAGGACTCGCTACCGGCCCTCGTGGCGTACCCGGACCAGCCCCATTGTCACGATGGGGTCGTGGCTGGGAGCGGGTCTCTTGATCTGGTCGGCGGTCATCCACCTGCACCTGTGGTCGACCGGCTACCGCCACATTGCCACCATCGGTCCCCTTTTCCTGCTCCAGGGCGTCCTCGGCATCGTGCTCGCCGTGGGTATCGCCGTCGTCAGACGTCCGTTGGCCCTGGCCGCCGGCGCCCTGTTCGCCGTAGGGACGATCGGCGGGCTGCTGCTTTCGGTGAACGTGGGCCTGTTCGGCTTCCAGGACAGTCTCAGCGCCCCGTTCGCCGTCCAGTCGCTCGTCGTCGAGATCGTGGCTGCCTTGGTGCTCGGCGTGACGGCCACGATAGGCCGTGGCAAGAGTCGGTTGGAACGTCGGACGTGAACCGGTCTGGGAATTGTGGAGACTCGTCCTGGCTGGTCGAGGATCACTCGATCCACGTCACCTCGACGCCCTGCTCTTCCCCCGGCGCTTGCCCTTCTCGACCACGAACGTGCCCGTGACCAGCAACTTTCTAGCTGGACCCGGTTGGGGTTAGCGCACTTCTTGCCGAATCTTCGCTCCTTCGAAGGAGACGAGGCGGTGTCCAGTTCTTCCCCGGCCTGAGTCTGGGAGCTGGGACGAGTGAGCAAAGTCAGGGAGACCGCCTCGGTCGCCCCTTCGGCCGCACGGTGACACCGGCGTTCCTCAAGGCCCGGTAGACGGTGCTGGTGGCCACCTGCAGCTCCTGGGCCACAACCTCAGCAGACTGCCCCTCGGCGTAGAGCGTGACCGCCCGGTCGACGTCATCCTGCCGGAGCACCCGGCGGTCCCGCTTGGGGACCCCCTGGCGCCTGACGTGCCTGAGGACCGTCGCCCGGCTGACCTGGAACGACACGGCCAGCTCCTCCACAGGGACGCCTTGGCGGTAGCCGGCGACCAACTCGGCTACCCTGTCGGGTCCGAGGCGTCGCTGGACCGGGAGAGAGGTCACCAGCGGATCGGTCGGGTGGACGGGCTGCTCGCCAGGTCGCTGCCGCAGCACGGTCCCGAGCGGCGGCAACTGCAGCAAAGGGCCGTCCACCTGCGCAAACGGGTGATTTCTGGCCGTCGAAAGTGGTCTTGTACTGTGGCAGGGTAGGGCTACCAGCGGACGCAGGAGGAAGGAACGGCAGTGGCCAAGAACGAGAAGCGGGTCCAGGTGACCCTGGCCTGCGAGGTCTGCAAGC
>JASHWO010000016.1 GCA_030044045.1 Acidimicrobiales bacterium | reverse complement strand
GTCCGCGCCGCCGCGGCCAGCCAGGCGCGGTCCGGCTCGCTGCCGGCCGTGGTGGTCGGGGCCCTCCGCTGGGTCCGCCGGCGGGACTCGGCCGGCTCGGCGTTGGCCAGCTTCGGCCACAGCAGGTCGTCGGCGGAGAGGCCGGACGCCCGGTGGCCGTGCCCGGCGCCGGTGAAGTCGGCCAGCACGCCGGATGTCGTGCCGGCGGTGCCGGTGGTGCCGGGCTGCTGGCCGGCCGTGGTCGGTGGTTGGATGGGTGTGGTCCCGGCGCGCCCTTGCGCGCCGGCCGGATGGACGTCGAACGACGTGATGGTGAACGTGGCGGCCACGGCCGCCGCGAGTGCAATGCGGGTCCGCACGGCACCTCCCTTCGTCGGGCGCGTGCAGCGCCTCCCTCTGCTCGGTGTTGGCGGGCTCCGGCCATCGCATTCAAGCCCCGGGCGGCGAGCGTGCAGGCATCCGCCGCCCTGGCGTGGCGCCGCAAGGTGTGCGGCCGGTTTGATAGAGAGGTCCAGCGAACAGGCAGTGCGGGCTCACCGCCCCCGGCCTGCGCATCGCGGCGTTGTCGTCGGTCGGCCATGGCTCCGACATGGCTCTCCTCCTCCGCCTTGCGCTGCTTGCCCGGCTGGACGGCTTCCCTGATCTGCCGCCCGTTCGCTGGACCTCTGGGTGCCCGTGGCTACCTCGTGATGTCGTTCTCCTCGCTGTCCGGCGCCGCGCGCGTACCCGGCGGCGACCATTGGTCGCTCACTGACGGGTCCGGGCGCGGCGACGTCTCCTCGTCGCTCGGCATCCCCACGCACCGCTCGTACCGGGCCGTCTCGGCCGCTGGCTCCCGCGGGCGCCCCCGTCGCGGGCGCAGTGGGTGGTTGTCGGGCGCCGACGATAGCGGGTCCGCCGAGGGCCACATGGTGACCGGGCCCCACCGGGCGGCCGAGAACGGCGGCTCCGGCCATCGAACGACCAGGCAGCGGGGTTTTTCGAGAAATTCCCAGCGAGCAGCTCCCCACCGGCTGTTGCCACCATTCTGCAACCAATGGCAACCGTCTGGCAACGCCGCGAGGCGGACGGCGGTGCGGGGGCGGCCGCTCGCCGTGGCCTACCCGGCATCGCCCGGGTAGGGGCGCGGGGACGGGTCAGGGAGCCCGGTAGTGGCGGACCAGCTCGTTGGCGTAGGTGCGACCCAGGACGTCGCCGTGGTCCCGGATCCACGCCGACAGGGCGATGTGGCCGGTGGTCGGGCCTTCGGTGTCGGCCAGGCCGGCGGCCATGGCCCGGTACTCCTCACCGGTCAGCAGCACGTCCCGCAGCACCAGCCCCAGGGTCGCCGAGAGCGCCGGCACCACGACGCCGGGGACGTGCACGATGCGGGCCCTGCTCCCCACGGCCGCCCGGATCCAGCGGACCAGCTCGTCGAAGGTGGGCCGCTCCGGGCCGACGGCGTCGGTCACCGAGTCGTCGCGGCGACTGCCCGCCTCCACGCAGAGCCGGGCCAGGTCGTCGACGTGGACGGCGCGCACCCGGTAGGCGCCGCGGCCGCCGACGGCGAACAGCGGGAGGCGGCGTAGGAGCCAGGCGATGTTGTTGACCAGCACGCCCTGGCCGCCGAAGAGGATGGCCGGGCGGAGCACGGCGTAGCTCACGCCGACCTCGGCCAGCGCCCGCTCGACCTCGGCCTTGCCACGGAAGTAGCCGTAGGGGGAGGCGATGCCGGGGTGGGTGATCGACACGTGGACGATGCGCGCCACGCCGGCCCGCCGGGCGGCGTGGAAGAGGGTGCGGGAGTTGGCCACGGCCCGGCCGTGGTCGGCCGGCCCGTGCGGGAACCGGACCCAGTAGGTGTTGTAGAGGGTGGTGACGCCGGTCAGCGAGCGGGTCAGGCCGACCGGGTCGTCGAAGTCGAGCGGCCGCACGTCGATCTCGCTGCCGGCGGGGGCTCGTCCGGGATGGCCGGTGAGGGTGCGCACCTGCCGGCCGGCGGCCAGCAGCCGGTGGGCGATGGCCACCCCGGAGTAGCTGAAGGCGCCGGTGACGGCGTCCAGGTCGGGCTCGGTGGCGGCGGTGCTCATCCGGGGACCTCCTCGTGGTCGCGGGTCGGTGGTGCGGCGGTCGCCGGGACCGTTCCCGTCCCGGTACCGGGCGGGCCGGCCAGCGCGGCCAGGAGCGGGGCGAGCCGCCCGGCCCGGTCGAAGAGGGTCAGCGCGGCGCGGCGGTCGCCGTCGAGGTGGGCCAGCATCTCGAGGCCGAGGTAGAGGGCGACGATGGCGTGGGCCAGCTCCTCGGGCGGGGCCAGCGTGGCGAGCGGGGTGCCGGCCAGCGCACGGCGCACGGTGTCGGCAGTGAGGTCCCGCCAGGGCGCCAGGCGAGCTGCCACCTCGGCGGCCAGGCCGGGGGTGGACGAGGTACCGGCGATCATCTCGGCCAGCACCGCCATGTGGCCGGCGTCGAGGTCCTCCTCGAAGACGGCCCGCGCCGTGGCCACCAGCTCGGGCAGGCTCCCGGCCCGGGCCATGGCCTCCCCGTAGCGGGCCATGCGTACCTCCCCGACCCGGTCCAGGGCGGCCAGGAGCAGGCCCACCACCGACCCGAAGTGGTAGAAGACCAGCCCCTGGTTGCACCCGGCGCGCCGGGCGATCGAGCGGGCGCTGGCTCCGGCGAACCCCTCGTCGCGCAATGCCGCCACCGCGGCGTCGACCAGGGCCCGCCTCGTCTCCTCCGCCCCGGGGCCCCGGGGCGGACCCACCGCTCTGCCGACACCGGCACGCGCCATCGGTCCTCCGATCAAGCGATCGTATTGAGCAATCGCTCAACAATGTAGCCCACGGCGGCCGTTGGCGCAACACCATCCCGAGCTGGCCGGCGGGGGG
>JASHWO010000182.1 GCA_030044045.1 Acidimicrobiales bacterium | reverse complement strand
GGGGTCTACATCTGCGACGAATGCATCGACCTCTGCAACGACATCATCGCCGAAGAGCTCACCGAGAGCACCGAGCTGAACTTCGAGGACCTGCCGAAGCCCCGGGAGATCTTCGACTTCCTGAACGACTACGTGGTCGGCCAGGAGTACGCCAAGAAGATCCTCTCGGTGGCCGTCTACAACCACTACAAGCGGGTGCAGGCCGGGCCGGTCACGGAGGAGGAGGGGGTGGAGCTGGCCAAGTCCAACATCCTCCTGCTCGGGCCCACCGGCTGCGGCAAGACGCTCCTGGCCCAGACGCTGGCCCGGATGCTGAACGTGCCCTTCGCCATCGCCGACGCCACCGCCCTCACCGAGGCCGGGTACGTGGGCGAGGACGTGGAGAACATCCTGCTGAAGCTCATCCAGGCCGCCGACTACGACGTGAAGCGGGCCGAGAGCGGCATCATCTACATCGACGAGATCGACAAGATCGCCCGCAAGAGCGAGAACCCGTCCATCACCCGTGACGTCTCGGGGGAGGGGGTGCAGCAGGCGCTGCTGAAGATCCTGGAGGGCACCACCGCCTCGGTGCCGCCGCAGGGTGGGCGCAAGCACCCCCATCAGGAGTTCATCCAGATCGACACCACGAACATCCTGTTCGTTTGCGGCGGGGCCTTCGCCGGGCTCGACAAGATCATCGAGAACCGCATCGGGCGGAAGGGCATCGGCTTCCGGGCCGAGGTGCGCCAGCAGGCCGAGCGGGACAGCGCCGAGGTCCTGCGGCACGTGCTGCCCGAGGACCTCATGAAGTTCGGGCTGATCCCCGAGTTCATCGGCCGGCTCCCGGTGGTGAGCGCCGTCAGCCAGCTCTACAAGGACGCCCTCATCCGCATCCTGGTGGAGCCGAAGAACGCCCTCACCCGCCAGTACCAGCGGGTGTTCATGCTCGACCACGTGGAGCTGGAGTTCACCGAGGACGCGCTGGAGGCGGTGGCCGAGCAGGCCCTGCTGCGGGGGACCGGGGCCCGGGGCCTGCGGGCCATCCTGGAAGAAGTGCTGCTCGACGTGATGTACGACCTGCCCAGCCGCACCGACGTCAGCAAGTGCGTGGTGGACCGGGCGGTAGTGCTCGACCGGGTCAACCCCACGTTGGTGCCGGTGGGGTCGGCGCAGTCCAAGTCGAGCCGCAGCCGCCGGGCCGCTTCCTGAGCGCCCGCCTGCTCCCGACTCGTGGCCTCCCTGCCCTTCTCCACGCTGGCCGAGGCCCTGGCCTGGCTCGATGCCCATGTCGACTTCGAGTCGACCGTGCCCAGCCGGCGGGCCCTCCCCACCCTCGACCGGATGCGGGAGCTGGTTCGGTTCTTGGGCGACCCGGAGCGCGCCTACCCGTCGGTCCACCTGACCGGCACGAACGGGAAGGGCTCCACCGCCGCCATGGTCACCGCCCTGTTGGGCGCCGCCGGCCTGCGGGTGGGCACCTACACCAGCCCGAACCTGTCCCGGGTCAACGAGCGCCTGTCGCTGGGCGGCCAGCCCATCGGCGACGAGGCGTTCACCCGGGTGCTGGGGGAGCTGGCGGCGCTGGAGCCGATGCTGTCGGACCGCCCGACCCGTTTCGAGCTCCTCACCGCGGCGGCCCTCGGTTGGTTCGCCGAGGAGGCGGTGGGCGCCGCCGTGGTGGAGGTGGGGCTGGGCGGTACCTGGGACTGCACGAATGTGGTGGACGCGGCGGTGGCCGTGCTCACCAACGTGAGCTACGACCACACCGAGGTGCTGGGCCCGACCCTCGAGGGCATCGCCCGGGACAAGGCGGGCATCGCCAAGGCCGGCAGCACGGTGGTGGTGGGGGAGACCGACCCGGGGCTGGTGGGCCTGGTGCGCCAGGTGGCCGACGCCGCCGGGGCCGGGGAGATCTGGGTGCGGGGGGTGGCGTTCGACTGCACGGCGAACCGGTTGGCCGTGGGCGGCCGCCTGGTGGACCTGCGCACCCCGGGCGCCACCTACGGCGAGCTGCTGGTGCCGCTGCACGGTCCGCACCAGGGGCGGAACGCCGCCTGCGCCCTGGCCGCGGTGGAGGCGTTCTTCGGGTCGCCGCTGGGCGAGGAGGTGGTGGCCGAGGGGTTCGCCGCCGTGCGGGTGCCGGGGCGGCTGGAGGTGGTCGGGCGGCGGCCGTTGTGCATCGTGGACGGGGCCCACAACGTGGCCGGCATGGAGGCCCTGGCCGAGGCCCTGGCCGACGGGTTCCTGGGTGTGGCCGGCGTGGGGCTGGGGCCCCACGCACCGGAGGAGCCCGGGTTGGGGCGCCCGGGCGGGTCAGGCAGCACAGCCGGGGCGCGGGTGGCCGTAGTGGGCATGCTCCGGGGGCGGGACCCCTCGGCCATGCTGGCCCCCCTGCGGGCCGCCGGCGTGGGCACGGTGGTGGCCAGCGCCCCGGCGTCACCCCGGGCCCTGTCGGCCGAGGTGGTGGCCGAGGCCGCCCGGGCCCTGGGCCTGGAGGTGGCCGTGGCCGGGTCGGTGGCCGAGGCGGTGGTGCAGGGCCGCTCGCTGGTCGACGCCGACGGGCTGTTGGTGGTCGCCGGCTCCCTCTATGTGGTGGCCGACGCCCGCACCCTGCTGCTGGAGGGCGCGCCCTCCAGCCCGGCCCCGCCCGCCGGCTGACGACCTGGCGGCCCCGGGCGGCCTGGCAGGCAGCACAGCCGGCGTGGGGCAGGGGCCCCACGCACCGGAGGAGCCCGGGTTGGGGCGCCCGGGCGGGTCAGGCAGCACTGCTATGGTCCTCCGTTGGTGAACCGCACCCTGGTCATCGTGAAACCTGACGGTGTGGCCCGGGGCCTCACCGGTGAGATCCTGTCCCGGCTGGAGCGCAAGGGGCTGCGGCTGGTCGCCGCCGAGCTCCGGACCATCACGAAGGAGATCGCCGCCCGGCACTACGCCGAGCACGAGGGGAAGCCCTTCTACGACGACCTGGTAGCCTTCATCACCCGCTCGTCGGCCCTGGTGGCGGTGGTGGAGGGGCCGGACGACCAGACCTACGCCGTGCTGCGCACGCTGATGGGGGCGACCGACCCCCGGAAGGCCGAGCCGGGTACCATCCGGGGCGACCTGGCCTACGAGATGACGGAGAACCTGGTCCACGGGTCGGACTCGCCCGAGTCGGCGGCCCGGGAGATCGGGATCTTCTTCCCCGACCTGGCCTGACACCGGCAGCACAGCCGGGCGTGGGGTTGGGGCCCCATGCGGGCCTGGCAGCACAGCCGGGCGTGGGGTTGGGGCCCCATGCGGGCCTGGCAGCACAGCCGGGCGTGGGGCAGGGGCCCCACGCAGCAGAGGAGCGTGGGGTTGGGGCCCCATGCGGGCCTGGCAGCACAGCCCATGGGGCGCCCTTGTGCCCGCCCGGCTGTTCCCGTAGCCTTGCTGGTCGCAACCCGGCTCCGGGTGGCCGCCGGCGGGCGGCCGTCCGGTTTCTCACCGCGTCTCGAGAGGAACCGCACCATGCCCGACAATCGCCTGAACATCCTGGGCCGCGACATGGCCGTGGACCTGGGTACGGCCAACACCCTGGTGTACGTCCGGGGCCGCGGCATCGTGCTGAACGAGCCGTCGGTGGTGGCTGTGGACGTCAAGGACGGCCGGCCCCTGGCGGTCGGCGCCGAGGCCAAGCGGATGATCGGCCGCACCCCGAGCAACATCCAGGCCATCCGCCCGCTGAAGGACGGGGTCATCGCCGACTTCGAGATCTGCGAGAAGATGCTCCGCTACTTCATCCACCGGGTGCACCAGCGCCGCTTCGCCAAGCCGCGCATGGTGATCTGCGTGCCCTCGGGCATCACCGGGGTGGAGCAGCGGGCGGTGATGGAGGCGGCCGAGTACGCCGGGGCCCGCAAGGCGTACATCATCGAGGAGCCGATGGCGGCGGCGATCGGCGCCGGCCTGCCGGTCCACGAGCCCACCGGGAACATGGTGGTGGACATCGGCGGCGGCACCACCGAGGTGGCGGTGATCTCGCTGGGCGGCATCGTGACCAGCCAGTCGGTCCGCATCGGCGGTGACGAGCTGGACGAGGCCATCGTGTCCTTCGTCAAGAAGGAGTTCAGCCTGGCCCTGGGCGAGCGCACCGCCGAGGAGATCAAGATCGCCCTGGGCTCGGCCTTCCCGCTGGAGGAGGAGCTGCACGCCGAGATCCGCGGCCGGGACCTGGTGACCGGCCTGCCCAAGACGGTGGTGGTGTCCACCGAGGAGATCCGCCACGCCATCGACGAGCCGGTGTCGGCCATCATCGACGCGGTGAAGGTCACCCTCGACCGCACCCCGCCGGAGCTGGCCGCCGACATCATGGAGCAGGGGATCGTGCTGACCGGCGGGGGTGCCCTGCTGCACGGGCTGGACGCGCGCCTGCAGCACGAGACGGGCATGCCGATCGTGGTGGCCCGCGACCCGTTGAACTGCGTGGCCGTCGGGAGCGGGCAGTGCCTAGAGGAGTTCGAGGCCCTGAAGCGGGTGCTCATCACCTCTACCTCCCGCTGACCTGATCGCGAGGCGGGGCGGCAGGGGTGGCCAGACCCAGACGGTCGCGACGCACCTTGGTCGTGCTGCTGGTGCTGGTGTTGGTCTCGATCACGGTGATCAGCCTGGACGAGAGCGATCGGACCCACGACCTCACGGCCGGCGTCAAGTCGGTGGCCACAGACATCTTCACTCCCCTGCGCTCGGGGGTGAACGGCATCGTGCACCCGGTGGGCGACTTCTTCGCCGGCGCTTTCCACTACGGCGCCCTCCAGCAGGAGAACCAGAAGCTGCAGGCGGAGATCGCCCAGCTCGAGCTGGGCGACGGCGAGGCCAAGCGGGCCAGGGAAGAGCTGGCCCAGCTCGACAAGGCGCTCCAGTCCCACGCCCTCACATCGCCCGGGTCGCTGCACTTCGTGACCGCCCAGACCGAGGCCAAGGGATCGTCGGACTTCACAGCCACCATCACCATCGACAAGGGCCGTGACGACGGGGTGGCCGTCACAGACCCGGTGGTGGGCGGCGGCGGGCTGGTGGGCCGGGTGGTGCAGGCCAGCCACCGCACGGCCACAGTGGCCCTGGTCACCGCCGGGCAGTCCTCGGTGGGGGTCACATTCGGTAGCGGTTCCAGTGGGCCGTTCACAGCGGTGGTGCAGGGCCAGGGCGGTGGGTCCCCGATGAAGGCCCTCTACGTGTCACGCACCACCCCCGTCCACCTCCACGAGGAGATGTACACCAACGGCCTGGCCGGGGCCGCCTTCCCGAAGGGGATCCCGGTGGGCCGGGTGACCTCGGTGCGCACCGTGCCCGGGGCCACCGAGAAGGACGTGCGCCTGGCCCCGGCGGCCGACCTGTCGACACTGGCCTACGTCCAGGTGGTCCAGTGGAGCCCCGCCCCGTGAGCACAGCCCCGTGACGGGCCGGGCCTACCTGCCCGCCTGGGCGCCCCAACCCAGGCTCCTCCCGATCACGGGGGCCCCTGCCCCGTGACGGGCCGGGCCGTCCTGCGGGGGCTGCTGGTGGCGTTGCTGTTCCTGGTGGTGCAGTCCACGCTGATGCTGGACGTCACCGTCCACGGCGTCCATCCAGACATCATGGTCCTGCTGCCCGTCGCCGCCGGCATCGCCGCCGGCCCGGAGGAAGGGGCGGTGGCCGGCTTCGTGGCCGGCCTGGCCGCCGACCTGCTCCTGCCCACGCCCTTCGGGCTCAGCGCCCTGGTGGGCTGCCTGGTGGGCTTCGCCGTGGGCTCCGTCACCGGCTCGACCACCCGTGAGGTGTGGTGGTTCCCGCCGCTGGTCGCGCTCGCCGCCAGCATCGTGTGGGTCATGCTGTACGCCGTGCTCGGCGCCGTGCTGGGACAGGGGCAGTTCGTGCAGGTCGACCTGGTGGCGGTGGCCGCGGTGGTGGCGGTGGCCAACGCCGTGCTGGCCGTGCCGGCGCTGCGCCTGGTCACCTGGGCCGTCGGTCCCTCGGCCGACGAGCGCACCCGGGCCCGGGCCGTGGGGAGCCGCTGGTGAAGCGGCACACCATGCGCCACCCCTTCCGGGGTGCGCGGTACTACGCCCGGCCGCCCACGCCCCGCCGGCAGGCCCGTGAGGCGGCGGGCCGCCGGCGCCGCCCTGCCCCCCGGCAGCCCCGTATCCGGCCCCGGCGCACGGTCAACGTGGCCGCGGTGGTGGGCTCGCCCGAGGACACGCCGTCCCGTCCGCTGCTCCGGCTGAAGGTGATCGGGCTGGTGGTGCTGATGCTCTTCGGTGTGATGGTGCTCCGGCTGTGGAGCCTGCAGGTGCTCCACACCAAGACATACACCCGGGCCGCCGCGGCCAACCAGACCCGTACGGTGACAGTGCCGGCGCCCCGCGGGTTCATCGTGGACCGGAAGGACACCGTGCTGGTCGGCGACAAGCCGGAGAAGGAGATCACGCTCTCCCGGGCCGAGGCGACACAGGACCCCTCGATCATCGGCAAGGTGGCGGCACTGGTGGGAGAGAAGCCCACGACAGTGGAGAAGGCCCTGGCAGACGTGCAGTACAGCCCGTACCAGCCGGTGCCGATCCTGAAGACAGCACCGACAACGGTGGTCCAGTACCTCGACGACCACAAGTCCGAGTACCCCGGGGTGTCGGTGACACAGGTCACGGCCCGGACCTACCCCCAGGGCGGTACGGTGGCGTCCCAGGTGCTGGGCTACGTCGGGGCCGTCACAGGGACATTCCTGAAGGCCCACCCGAACCAGGGCTACTCCCAGTCCACACAGGTTGGCAAGACCGGCATCGAGGAGGAGTACCAGCAGGACCTGCGGGGCAAGCCCGGCCGGCAGACGGTCACGGTGAACCCGGCCGGCCAGGTGGTGGGCACAGTGAGCCAGACCGCCGCGGTGCAGGGGGACACCGTCGAGCTCAACATCACAGAGGGCCTACAGGAGGATCTGAAGCAGAACTTGCTGGCCGACATGGCCACCGACCGTCAGACCTTCACAAAGACAACGGGCTACCCGAAGGCCACCAACGGCGCCGCCGTGGTGCTCGATGCCGAGACCGGCGCCGTGCTGGCCATGGTGTCGGTGCCCACATACACACTCGAGACATGGGTGGGGGGCATCTCGACCGCCGCCTACGATGCCCTCAACGCCACATGCAACACCGCCGCCGGCGACAAGTGCCCGCTGAACAACAACGCCATCCAGGGCCTGTACACCCCAGGATCCACCTTCAAGCTGGCCACGGCCACCGCCGCCCTGCAGTCCGGGCTGATCGACGCCGGGACCACCGTGGACGACACCGGCACCTTCGTGGTGCACACAACAACATGCAAAGGTGCTGGCTGCTCGTTCCACGACGACACAGCACGCGGCGCCGGCCCGGTGGACGTGTCCAGGGCCCTCACCATCTCGGACGACTTCTTCTTCTACACAATGGGCTACCGCTTCTTCAAGGACGCCGGCACCTACGGCCAGGCCCCCATACAGACAACGGCCAACGAGTACGGCTTCGGCGAGCTGACCGGCATCGACCTGCCCGACGAGGTGGCCGGCCGGGTGGACAGCCAGGCGGAGCGGCAGAAGCTGCACCAGGCCACACCGGCCAACTACCCGAACGACTCCTGGTACGTGGGGACACAGATCGAGATGGCCTTCGGCCAGGGCGGCACCGTGGTCACCCCGATCGAGGAGGCCCAGGCCTACGCCACCTTTGCCGACCACGGGGTGCGGCACCAGCCCGAGGTGGCCGGGGCCATCGTGAGTACCAGTGGCAAGCTGGTGCGGAAGATCGCCCCGAAGGTCACCGAGCACGTGCCGATCTCGCCGACAAACTACGCCACCCTGCTGCAGGGGTTCCTGGGCGTCACCCACACACCGGGCGGCACCGCCTATGGCACCTTCCAGGCCGACTCCCACGTGCCGGCCACATACCCCATCGCCGGCAAGACCGGCACCGCCACAACGGCCACAGCCGGAACCGGCCATGCGCCGAACGCCTGGTTCGTGGGGTTCGGCCCCACCAACACCACACACCAGTACGTGGTGGCGGCGGTGGTCTCCCAGGGCGGCTACGGCGCCGCCGCCGCCGCCCCGGCGGTGGCCAACACCTTCAACTACCTCTACGCCAACCCGGTGTCGACAACACTGATCCTGCCCACGGCGTCGAGCCCGCCGTCGACAACCCCGCCCACCACCCTGCCTCCGCACGGCGGCTGAGAGCTGCGGCAGCCGTAGACTGGCCGCGGTATGGACTCCCTCTGGCCACGGATCGAGCCCCTGCTTGCCGGCGTCCAGAAGCCGGCCCGCTACATCGGCGGGGAGATGGGGGCACGCCGGCCCGACCATGGTGCCGGGCGGGCGGCCTGGCTCCTGGTCTACCCGGACACCTACGAGGTCGGCCTGCCGAACCAGGGCCTCCAGATCCTCTACGAGCTGCTGAACGACCGTCCGGACGCCCTGGCCGAGCGGACCTACGCCCCCTGGGTGGACATGGAGGCGGCCATGCGGGCGGCCGGGGTACCGCTGTTCTCGGTGGAGAACCACCTGCCGGCCCGGGCCTTCGACGTGCTGGCCTTCAACCTCTCGGCCGAGCTGGTGTACACCAACCTGCTGAACCTGGTCGACCTGGCCGGGGTGCCGGTGCGGGCGGCCGACCGGGACGGGGCCGACCCCCTGGTGATGGCCGGCGGGCATTGCGCGTACAACCCGGAGCCGCTGGCCGACTTCGTCGACGCCTTCGTGATGGGCGACGGAGAGGAGGCGGTGGGCGAGGTCACCGAGGTGCTGCTGCCGTGGCTGTCCCAGCCGGCCGCCGGGCGGGACCGCCGTGCGGTGCTCCGGGATCTGTCCGGCGTGGACGGGGTCTACGTGCCGAGCTGCTACCGGCCCCGCTACGAGGGCGGGCGCCTGGCCGGCACCGAGCCGGTGCCCGGGAGCGGGGTCCCGCCGGTGGTGGGCAAGCGGACCGTGGCCGACCTGGCCGACTGGCCCTATCCCCGCCGCCAGCTGGTGCCGCTGACCGAGGTGGTGCACGACCGGCTGAACGTGGAGGTGTTCCGGGGCTGCACCCGCGGCTGCCGCTTCTGCCAGGCCGGGATGATCACCCGGCCGGTGCGGGAGCGCCCGGCCGAGCAGGTGCGGCAGATGGTCCGCGACGGCCTGGCCTGGAGCGGCTACGACGAGGTGGCCCTGACCTCCCTCTCCACTGCGGACTTCTCGGACATCGAGGGCACGGTGCGCGACATCGTGGACGACCCCCGGCACGGCGGGCGGGTCTCGGTCAGCCTGCCCAGCCTGCGGGTGGACGCCTTCACCGTGGGCACGGCGGCCCAGATCCAGCGGGTCCGGCGCACCGGCCTGACCTTCGCCCCCGAGGGCGGGACCTGGCGCATGCGCCAGGTGATCAACAAGCTGATCCGGGAGGAGGACCTGTACCGCGCCGTCGACGCCGCCTTCGGGCAGGGCTGGCGCCGGGTCAAGCTGTACTTCCTGATCGGGCTGCCCACCGAGCGCGACGAGGACGTGCGGGGGATCGCCGAGCTGGGGGCTCGTACCGTGGAGATCGGCCGGCGGTACCACCGGTCGGTCACCGTGGTGGCCTCGGTGGGCGGGTTCGTGCCGAAGCCCCACACCCCGTTCCAGTGGTTCCGGCAGGACACGGTGGACGAGCTCCGGCGCAAGGTGGCCCTGTTGCGGGAGGCGGGCCGGGGCGTCCGGGGGCTGACCATCCGCTGGCACGACCCGGAGGCCTCGGTGGCCGAGGGCATCGCCAGCCGGGGTGACCGGCGGATCGGCG
The DNA here is from genome assembly GCA_030044045.1 of Acidimicrobiales bacterium. The sequence goes on along the minus strand of JASHWO010000182.1, from coordinate 426 downwards.
CGGTGATCGAGCGGGTGTGGCGGGCCGGCGGCACCTTCCAGGAGTGGTCGGAGCGGTTCGACCTGTCGCTCTGGGAGGCGGCCCTGGCCGCCGAGGGGCTCTCGCTGGACGAGGTGGTGCACCGGGAGCGGGGCGAGGACGAGGCGTTGCCTTGGGACCACGTCTCGGCCGGTCTCCACCGGGACTTCCTTTGGGAGCAGTGGCAGTCGGCGTTGGCCGGGGCGGGGCTGGAGGACTGCCGCTGGATCCCCTGCTACGACTGCGGGGCCTGCACCGGCCTCGGGCTGGAGCACGTGGTGGCCTCCCCGGTGCCCCCGGCCGGGGGCAGCCAGGGCACCGGCCAGGACCTGTCCACCGGCGGCCGGGTGCCGGTGGCGCTGCTGCCCGCCCGCCCCGCCGTGGCCGGAGCCGGGGCCGGGGGAGCGT
>JASHWO010000181.1 GCA_030044045.1 Acidimicrobiales bacterium | reverse complement strand
CTCACAGGTCGGGATCGCCTTCCGGGTCCCCGGGGTCGCCTACTGGGCGACCGTCGTGGGCGGGCTCGCCGCGTCGCTCGCTGTCATCGCCTCGACGTTCCCGCTCCTCACCCGGATCACCGGGCCCGAGGTCGCCCGGAACGAGTAAGCGGAACGAGTAAGCGGTCCAGCGGGCAGGCCGTAGGCTTCGGCCCTGGTGGCTGGATTCCTGGAGATGGATGGCCTGACCCGGCGCTTCGGCGCGGTGACGGCGCTCGACGGCCTGCGCTTCTCCGTCCCGTCGGGCGAGGTGGTGGGTTTCCTGGGGCCGAACGGGGCCGGGAAGACCACCACCATGCGGGCCGTCTTCGGCCTGACCGACCTGGACGCCGGTGCCGTCCGGTGGAACGGGGCGCCGGTCGGGCCGGCCGAACGGCGCCGTTTCGGCTACATGCCCGAGGAGCGGGGCCTCTACCCGAACATGCTCGTCGGCGAGGAGGTCGAGTACCTGGGCCGGCTCCACGGGATGGGGCCGGCCGACGCGGCGTCCGCCGCCCGGTGGTGGCTGGAGCGCCTGGAGGTGGCGGACCGGGCGGGCAGCAAGGTCGAGGCGCTGTCGCACGGGAACCAGCAGCGGGTGCAGTTGGCGGCGGCGCTCGTGCACGACCCGGAGGTGCTGGTGCTCGACGAGCCCCTCGCCGGCCTGGACCCGGCCGGGGTCGACGTCATCGGCCAGGTCCTCGTGGAGCAGGCGCACGCCGGGCGTTGCGTGCTGTTCTCGAGCCACCAGCTCGACCTGGTCGAGGATCTGTGCGAGTCGGTGGCCATCATCGACCACGGGCGGCTGGTGGCGAGCGGGACCGTCGACGAGCTGGCGACGCAGGGAGCGCGGCGCCTGGCCGTCCGGGTCGAGGGGGACCGCCAGGGCACCTGGGCACGTGCCCTCCCGGGGGTCACGGTCTCGGAGGTGCAGGGCGGCGAGGTACGGCTGGTCCTCGACGATGCCACCGGCAGCGATGCCGTCCTGGACGCGGCCCGGGGCGCCGGGCGGGTCACCCAGTTCTCCTTCGAACGGCGCCGCCTGTCGGAGGTGTTCCGGGAGGCGGTGGCCCGGTGAAGGCCCTCGGCGACACGGGTCTGGTGGCCGGGCGGGAGGTACGCGAGCGCCTCCGGGGACGGGTGTTCCGGGTGGTGACGATCGTCCTCTTCGCCGTGGCCGCCGCCGCCGTGGTCATCCCGACTGTCCACAGTGGCACGACCCAGACCGCGAGGGTGGGGGTGGTGGGAGGCTCGGCGTCGTCGGAGGCCACGCTTCGCGACCTGGCCCGGAGCGTCGGCGTGCCGGTGCAACTCGTCGGCGAGCCCGGCCTGCTGCAGGCGAGTGCCGCCCTCGCTGCCGGCCGCCTCGACATGGTGGTGGACGGGACGGGGAAGATCCTCGTGAAGAGCCCCGTCTCGGCGACAGACACGTCGGCCGGGGCGCGCTACGTCCGTGACGTGTCGCTGCGCCTGGGGGCGCAACGCGCCTTCGCCCAGGCCGGCCTGACCCCGATGCAGGCGGCCACCGTGGCCGGCGCCAAGCCGTTGCCGGTCGAGAGCCTCCAGCCCGGCAAGGCGCGGCGCACGACCTCCGAGGCCACGGCGCTGCTCGGCGTGATCCTCATCTTCGTCGTGCTGACCCAGTACCTCACGTGGACGCTCATGGGGGTGATGGAGGAGAAGGCCAGCCGGGTGGTGGAGGTGCTGCTGGCCACGGTGCGGCCAATCCAGCTCCTGGCGGGCAAGGTCATCGGCATCGGCACCGTGGCGCTGGCCCAGGCCGCCGCGCTCGTCGCCTTTGCCCTCCTGCTCGGCGAGGCGGTGGGCTCGAGCCTCGTCCACGGCACCGCGCCGCTGGTGGCGGCGGCCACGTTCGTCTGGCTGGTGCTCGGGTATGCCTTCTACAGCTGGGTCTACGCCGCCGCCGGCTCCCTGGCCGAGCGGCAGGACCAGGTCCAGAGCCTGGCGCTGCCCCTGAGCGCGCCGCTGGTCTTCGGCTACATCGTCTCCCTGGTCGGTGCCGGCTCCGGCCATGCCTCGCTGCTGGTCCAGGTCCTGGCCTACCTCCCGCCCACCGCCCCGTTCGCCATGCCGACCCTGGTCGGGTTCGGCCAGGCCGCCTGGTGGCAGTTCGTCCTCTCAGCGGTGACGTGCATGGCGTGCACCGTGGTGGTGGCCCTGGTGGCGGCCCGGGTCTACCGCGCCGCGGTGCTGCGGACGGGCGGGCGGGTGCGGCTGCGCGAGCTGGTTCCGGCGTCATCGGGCTGAGCGCCGCCGGGCCGGCCACTCTCGACCTGCCGCTGTGCCTCCCCGCCGCCCGGCGGGGGTAGGGGCAGAAGGCCCCTGAGGGGACGTAAGTCCCTGTCGCGCGGCGGGGCCCGGGCAGAGACTGAATCACAGCCGGAGCGTCCGCGCTCCTGTCCGCTCGCCGGGGTTCCGGGGCGGCCGTCCCGGAACCCGGCGGGCGCGGAGTACGAGGAGGGAGAGATGGAATATGCAGGTGTGATGTTGGTAGCTGTCGCAGTGGCGGTGCTCGCGCTGGCTGCCGTCCGCTGGTACCGGAAGACCCACGAGGAACTGGCGCCCGAGCCCCAGGCGCCGCCCTCGCTCGTCCGTATGCTCGAGTCCGAGGAGGACCTGCGGGTGGCCGTGCGCCGGGCCGTGGCGTTCGAGCAACGGGTGGCCGACGAGCTGCGGACACGCACCCGCCGCTACGAGGCCCTGATCACCCCGGTCACCCCGGCGCCGGTGAGCGGCATCAGGGTCCACCGCCCGATGACCGCCGCCCGCCCGGATCCGGCGGCGGCCCGCCCGCGTTCGGCGTAGCAACGGCAGAGCGACCGGGAGACAACGTCGAGCAACGGCGCGATAATGCAATGGGCGGTGTGGCAGGGGTACGCCGCGTGGGGGAGTGGAAGATGGCCGTAGGCGTGGTCCGGCGCATGATGCGTTCGCTCGACGACGAGGGGGAGCGAGCCGGCGCGGCCCGGTCGCCGTTCCGGGGCGAGGGCCTGGCCTGGCGGGTCGGCCCGTTCGCCGTGCTGGCCGGCTTGGCCGAGGCCAGCGTGGTGCTGCCGCCCGGTCCCGAGTCGGACGTGGCGCTGGCGGTCAGCCTGGCGCTGCTGGCCGCGGTGGTGGGGGCCTTCTGGCTGCCCTGGCGGGAGCCGCCGGGCTGGGCGACGGTGCTGGTGCCCATGGCCTACACGGCCTCCGTGGCAGCCCTCTTGGTCTCGATCAGCGAGGTGGTGTCGGGCATCGGGATCGTGATCCTGCTGCCGGTGCTCTGGACGGCCCTGTTCCACCGCAAATGGGAGTCGCTCTGCGTGGTCACGGCGGTGATGGTGGCCGAGGCCGTCCTCTCGCTCACCCCGATCGGCACCACCGGCACGGTCGACGTGCGGCGGGTCGTGTTCTTCGGGTTCACGAGCATCCTGGTCTCGGTGTCCGTCCACGGGCTACGGGACCGGGTGGTCCGCTCGCAGGCGGAGGCGGGCCACCTGCACGAGCGGCTGCGGGACTACGCCGTGCTCGACGACCGGGACCGCATCGCCCGGCGCCTGCACCGGTCGGCGTTGCGGCGCCTCACCGCGGTGGAGCTCTACCTGGCCGGCACGCTCAGGTACTCCCGGCAGCCCGAGGTGGCCGAGCGGCTGGGGAAGGCCCTCGACGACCTGGACGAGGCCATCGGCGAGCTGCGGTCGGCCATCTTCGACCTGGACGGGGAGGGCCCGCCTCCGGCCTTCGTCCCGACACCGGCTGCCGCCGTCTCGGCGCTCCTGCCCCACCAGGCGGCGCCCTCCCTCGGGGCGGCCCCCGGGTCACCGCCCCCGCGCCCGGTCGGCGATGGCCCGGCAGGGACGAGCCCACCAGGGCGGTGAGCTCGGCCACTCCATCCACTACAGGCTGTAGTTGACAGGTCGCCGATCGGGGATAGCATCACGCCCGATGCCGGGGATGAGCCGTTCGCTGAACAGCGACAACCCCACCGTCATCTCAGCGTTCCACTCCACACTCTGGCACCAGCTCCTCCTCCTGCTGCTGGTGGCCGTGGCCGCCGCCGTGGCCTGGCACGTGCTGCGCACCCTCCAGTACCGGCGGGCCGTGGCCACCGGGCGCGCCCCGCGGCCCGTCGTGCCGGCCGTGGTGGCCGACCCCGAGCCGCTCGGCCGGCGGATCCTCCGCCTGGGGTTCGGGCTGCTCTGGATCCTCGACGGGCTGCTGCAGATCCAGTCGGGGATGGTCCTCGGCCTCCCGGCCACAGTGGTCAAGCCGGCAGCGGCCACGTCGCCGGCATGGGTCCGTCACCTGGTGGGGACGGGGACCACCATCTGGAGCAACCACCCGGTCCAGGCGGCCGCCGCTGCGGTGTGGATCCAGCTCGGCATCGGCATCCTGCTGCTGGTGGCGCCCCGCGGCCGGTGGTCCCGGACGGCCGGGGTGGTGAGCGTGGGCTGGGCGCTGGTGGTGTGGGTGTTCGGCGAGGCGTTCGGCGGGCTCTTCGCTCCCGGCCTGGCCTGGGCGTTCGGCGTGCCCGGGGCGGTCCTCCTCTACGCCGTGGCCGGCGGGCTGCTGGCCCTGCCCGAGGCGGCCTGGCGCGGCCCCCGGCTGGGCCGGCTGGTCAGCGCCGGTATGGGGGCCTTCTTCCTGGGGATGGCCGTGCTGCAGGCCTGGCCCGGGCGGGGATCCTGGCAGGGGAGGACCGGCCACTCGCTGGGCGCGCTGGCCGCCATGGCCCGCACAATGGCCCACACCTCCCAGCCGTCGTTGTTCGCCGGCTGGGTGTCGTCGTTCGCCTCCTTCGACGCCGCGCACGGCTGGGCGGTGAACCTCTTCCTGGTGGTGGCTCTGGCCGCCGTGGGGGTCGGGCTCTGCACCAGCCGGCCCCGGGTGGTGGTGGTGGCCACCGCCGCCGCCGCCGTGCTGTGCCTGGCCACCTGGGTGCTGGTGCAGGACCTCGGCTTCTTCGGCGGCGTGGGTACCGACCCGAACTCGATGGTGCCCCTGTTGCTGCTGGTGGTGGCCGGCGCGGCGGCGCTGGTGCGCCCGCCCGCCCCGGCGGCGGCACCCGACGGCGAGCCGGTGGCCGACCCCGTCCCGGCGACGGCCGGCGCCATCGGTGGGGCCG
>JASHWO010000180.1 GCA_030044045.1 Acidimicrobiales bacterium | reverse complement strand
CGATCGATGGCGACGCCGGCGGCCGGGCTGCCGGGTGAGGCGGCCGGCGGTGGCGGCCGCGGGTGGTGCGTTGGGCGGGGGCTCGCGGTGGCCCTCCCAGCGGTGCGGGTGGCCGTAGGGGAGGGGGTCCCCGGCGAGTCGGTGGCGGTAGGCGTGCCGGTGCTGGCCGGGACCGACGGTCCCGAGCTGCCGCTGGGGCTCCCGGCCGCGGGCGCTCCCCGGCCCGCCAGCCGCGGTCAGGTCGTGGTGGCCGGGACCGGCTGGTAGCGGGCCACCGAGAAGCCGAACACCAACGGGATGTCCACGGCGAAGATCACCAGGGCGGCGATGAACAGGCCGAGCGTCCCGGCGGGCGTGCTGTCGCGGACGAAGATGTACACCAGCATCCCGGCGATGACGGCGTACTCGAGCAGGGCCCAGCCGAAGACCATCCGGAACTTCCCCCAGGCGAAGTCGCGGACCCGGGCCAGGAGAGTGGCCGCCGTGAGCACCAGGGCAGCGGCGACCACCAGGGCCACGATCGCCGGCACCAGGCTGGGATGGCGGCCGGTCTCTGCCGCCAGGTAGATCCCGGCGGCGATCACCAGGACCAACGCCGCCACGCCGAGCTGGGTCACCGGCGGCAGCGGCCGCTCCCTGGTGCCGCCGTCGTGGTCACCCCGGCTGCCGTCGCCGTGGCCGCCGTGGCCGCCGTGGCCGTCGCCGTGGCCGTCGCCGGCCATCCCGGTCGGTCCGTCGCCGGCCACCGTCGCTGGCGTGGTGCCGGTCTCCGGTCGGGCGGCGCTCATCCGCTGGCCAGCTTGGACATGATCACCAGGGTGGCCACCTGCATGGTCCCGGTGATCCCGGCCGTGTAGACGAAGATCCGCATCAGGCGACCGATCCGCTCGCCGTCGGGCCGTTCCTTCTTCAGCTCGAACAGCACCGCCAGGTTGGCTGGCTCCAGCAGGCCCAGGGCGATCACGGTCATCACCCCCACCACCACGTAGGAGGCGACGATCCAGCCGTGGAGCGGCGAGCCCGGCGCCAGGTTGCCCAGGTGGCGGGCGAGCTGGTACCCGGCGGCGAGGGTGACGATCACCAGGGTGGGCATGATCACCAGCATCTTCGGCATGAACCGGACGGAGAACTCCACCCGGGCCGGCACCGACATACGGGCGATGATCGGCCCGACGGCCAGGCCCACGAAGAGGTCGATCCCGGTCCAGAGGCCGCCCCCGGCCACGTGGAAGAAGTCGAGCGGCCAGAGCCAGTTGCCGGCGATGGACACCACCAGGAGCACGAGGATGGCCGCGGCGATGGCTACGCCCATCCGGGGGACGATGGCGAAGTCGGGGACCGGCGGCGGGCCGCCCGGCGCGGCCGGGACCGCCGGACCGGCCTGCTCGTCGGGCAGTGGCGGGCCGGCCTCGATCGTGCTGCTCATAGGCGGTGACCTCCCCCTCGACCATCGGCGGTCGCTCCCCCGATTCTCGCGCTGCTACGGCCGTTCCGGCCAGGGGTCGGGCCGGGTGCCGGCCGGGTGGCGCAGCCGGGCCATGGCCCACTCGGCCGACTCGAAGGCCAGCGCCGGGTGCACGCCCCAGCGCAGCAGCCGCTGTTCCAGGGCGGCAGGCTCCGGTTCCACGGTGGCCATGTCCAGGGCGAGCGCCCGGGCCCGCCGGCGGGCGGTCGCCAGGTCGGCCCCGCTCCGGGCCGTCGCCGCCCACCGACGGTGCTGCTCCTGGAGCGACGGGGGGAGCCGCAGGAGGGCCCGCTCGGGCACGGTGGCCAGGCGCCGCCGGACGGCCAGGACCCGAGGCGCCACGTGACGGGCGGTGCCGTAGCGGGTGCAGCGGGCCATGGCCCGCCGGAAGGGGGAGCGGCCGCTACCGACCCCGCCGAGCCCCAGCGACCGGGCCGCCTGCTCCAGGTCGAGGTCGTAGCCGGTCGGGGCGCGCCACAATCCCTCGGCCAGTCGCCGCAACAGCCAGGTGGCCGAGGGGCCGAGCATCGGGAGCCAGAAGATCTCCACGTAGGCCGACTGCACGTCCACGCCGGTGGCGTCGACCAGCGGGTCCTCCCAGGGCACCACCCGAAGGATCTCCGGCGTGGCCGGTGCCTCCCGTGGCGGCGAGCCGGGCAGGACCACCGGCCGGCCGGGCCGGCCGGGGTCGGGCGGGCTGGCCGGGAGGTGGGGGAGGGTGGTGGGCATGGTCATCGGCCCATGCTGGCCGGAGGAACTTGCCGGAGATCTCGCCAGCGGCTCGCGACAAGCGGCAGAGGGATTAGTGTGCATCCCGACCGGCGCCGGTCGGGGCGCTGGCGCAGTGCCGTGCGCCCGTAGCTCAGAACGGTTAGAGCACCGGCCTTGTAAGCCGGAGGTCGCGGGTTCAAGTCCCGCCGGGCGTTCCGAGAAGTGCCAGGTCAATGGGCTACTGCGCTGATGACACGCAGTGACCGCGGGAGGAACGCATCGCCACCGGGCAAGGAGCACGCCATGGGCAAGCTCATCGTGACCGAGTTCGTGACGCTCGACGGCGTGGCACAGGCGCCTGGGGGGCCCGACGAGGACCGCGACGGCGGCTTCGCGCACGGCGGGTGGCAGGCGCCACTGGCGGACCAGGAGTCGGGCGGGGTCATCTTCGAGCAAGCGAGAAGCATGGACGCCCTGCTCCTCGGGCGAAGGACCTACGAGATCTTTGCCGGCTACTGGCCGAGCGCTCCGCAGGAGATCCCGTTCACCCGCCTGCTCAACGGCGTTCCCAAGTACGTGGCCAGCCGCACGCTCGCCGGCGCTCTCGCCTGGCCGGGGTCGACGCTCGTCGCCGACGACCTCGCCGAGAGCATCACTGCCCTCAAGGGGCGCCATGACGAAGTCCACGTCATCGGCAGTCTCGACCTCTTGCAGTCTCTGCTGCGCTTCGGCCTCGTCGACCGGATGAACCTGTGGGTGTACCCGTTGCTGCTCGGCAGTGGCAAGCAGGTGTTCGCCGGCGGGACCGTGCCCACGGCGCTGCGCCTCACCGAATCGGTCACCTACCCGAGCGGCACGCTCCACCTCACCTACGAGACCGCCGGCGTGCCCACGTACGGCAACCTCGCCATCGAGGAGTAGGACCCACGACTCCTCACCACCCGCCGGAGGTGACGAGCCATTTGAACGCCTCTCCCAGCGCATACCGGCGCCCCGTTTCCTCGCTGATGTCCTGAGACATGGTGTCCACCATGTCGTGGCACTAGACACCGCCGGGCGTTCCGCCGGGCGTTCCAGGAGGCGTGCCGCCGCCGGTGAGGGCGCCCGCCAGGAAGCCCATGGCCGTCTCCAGCAGCTGCTCGTCCACCTGCTCGGGGTCGATCTCCCGCATCAGGACGATGCCCCGCATCAGGGCCAGGACGATCCTCGAGGTCCGTTCGGCCGAGGCCAGCGGCTCCAGCCCCTGCCGGGGCCGCTCGGACTCCAGCAGGGCGGTCAGGGAGGCCACGATGGTCCGGTCGAACTCGGCGAGGCGCAGCCGCATCTCCGGGTTGGTCCGGGCATGGAGGCACAGCTCCAGGTACAGCGAGTGGTCCCCCATCCGGTCCCCGGGCGGGGGGAAGAGGACCAGGAAGTCCGAGAGGCGCTCGGTCGCCGGCACCTCCGAGGCGTCCAGCAGGGTGCGCACCTCGTCCATCTCCTGCCGGTGCAGGGCCTCCAGCAACGCCAGCAGCAGGTCCTCCTTGCTCTTGAAGTTGGAGTACACCGCTCCCTTGGTGAAGCCGGCCGCTGCCGCCACCTCGTCCAGGGTGGCCCCGTGGTACCCCTGCCGGCCGAACACCTCGGCCGCCGCCTGCAGCAGGAGCTGGCGGGTCATCTGCCGCCGGCGCTCGGGGGTGAGGGGGGTGATGCGAGCGTCCACCCCGGGCGGGTGGTCTTGCCAACGATGCTCCACCTGGCTAATACTAGCAAGTATGTTGGATACCAACAAGTATGTGACGCCCGCAGGCTCCTCCTCCGGCGACCAGGGACCGCCGGCCATCGAGGCGCTCGGCCTGGTCAGGCGCTTCGGGGCGACGGTGGCGGTGGACGGGGTCGACCTGGCGGTGCGCCGTGGCGAGATCTACGGCTTCCTCGGTCCGAACGGGGCGGGCAAGTCCACCCTGGTCCGCATGCTCTGCACCCTGCTCCGGCCGAGTGCCGGCACCGCCCGGGTGGCCGGGCACGACGTGGTGGCCGAACCCCGCCAGGTGCGGCTGCGCACCGGGGTGGCCCTGCAGGAGGCCGCCCTGGACGAGCGCCAGACCGGGCGGGAGCTGCTGACCCTGCAGGCCCGCCTCTACGGCCTGCGGCGGGCCCGGCGGCGGGCCCGGCTGACCGAGGTGCTCGACCTGGTGGACATCGGGTCGGCCATCGACCGGCGCATCGGCACCTACTCGGGCGGGATGCGCCGCCGGCTCGACCTGGCGGCGGCCCTGGTGCACGCCCCCGAGGTCCTCTTCCTGGACGAGCCGACCACCGGCCTGGACCCGATCAGCCGCAGCCACGTGTGGGCCGAGGTGCGCCGGCTGAACCGGGAGCTGGGCATGACCATCTTCCTCACCACCCAGTACCTGGAGGAGGCCGACGAGCTGGCCCACCGGGTAGGGATCATCGACGGCGGCCGGCTGGTGGCCGAGGGACCGCCCAGGGAACTCGAGCGCCAGGTGGGCAGCGACCTGATCGTGGCCGAGGTGGAGGAGGTGGAGGGGACCGCCCTGGAGGCGCTGGACCGGCTCCGGCGGCTCCCGTCGGTGCAGGCGGCCCGGCTGGAGGGGGGCAGGCTGGTGGTGCACACCGACGACGGTCCCGGCCTGCTCAGCCCGGTCGCCCTGGAGCTCGGCCGGGCCCGGGTGCAGGTGACCAGCCTGACGCTGCGCACCCCCACCCTGGACGACGTCTTCCACGAGCTGACCGGCTCGGGGTTGGCCGGCCGGGAGGCCGCCTGATGGCCGCCACCCCCCTGGTCCTGGACACCCGGCCCAACGGCTTCCTCCGGGACGTGGGGTGCGTGGCCGGCCGGGCCCTGCGCCAGATCCCCCGGGAGCCGGTCGCCGTCCTGCCGGCCGTCTTCGTCCCCGCCTTCTTCTACGCGGTCAACCTGGGGGCCCTGGAGAAGGTGGCCGGGGTGGTGAGCGCCCTCGACTACAAGGCCTTCCTCGTGCCCATGGCCATCGCCTTCGCCGTGACCGGGATGACCCGGGCGCCGGCGCTGGTGACCGACGTCCAGGGCGGGTACTTCGACCGGCTGTGCCTGACCCCGGTCCGTCGGGTGGCCCTGCTCTGGGGGCTGATGACCGCCGACCTGGTGGTGGTGTTGGCGCTGTGCGTCCCGGTGCTGGCCATGGGCTACGCCGTGGGGGTCCGGTTCGAGACCGGCCTGCCCGGGGTGCTGGCCTTCATGGCGTTCAGCGGCCTGTGGGGCCTGGCCTTCACCGG
>JASHWO010000179.1 GCA_030044045.1 Acidimicrobiales bacterium | reverse complement strand
CGGCTGGGGCGAGCCGGGCCGGCTGGTGTTGGGGGCGCTGTGCGGGCCCGGGGGGCGGCCGGGTCGCACGGTGCTGGCCGCCGAGCCGGCGCAGTCGGTGGCGGTGGTGGGCCCCACGCAGAGCGGCAAGACCTCCGGCCTGGCCGTCCCGGCCATCCTGGCCTGGCCGGGTCCGGTGGTGGCGGCCAGCGTCAAGACCGACCTGGTGCGGGACACCATCGGCTGGCGGCGGGGGCGGGGCCACGTGTGGTGCTTCGACCCCGGGCGGGCCACCGGCCTGCCGGCCAGTGGGTGGTCGCCCCTCCTCGCCGCCCGGACGTGGGGCGGGGCCCGGCGGGTGGCGTCGGACCTCGTCGAGGTGGCGCAGGGCTCGACCACCACGGCCGACGGCGAATTCTGGTACGCCACCGCGGCCAAGCTCCTGGCACCCCTGCTCTTCGCCGCGGCGACCGCCGGTCTCCAGATGCGCGACGTGGTGCGCTGGGTGGACACTCAAGAGGTGGCCGAGGTGGGGGCCATCCTCGACCGGTGCGGCGCGCCGGACGCCTTGCAGGCGGCCCGGGCCACCTGGCAGCGCGACGACCGGCAGCGGAGCGCCGTGTACACCACGGCCGAGACCGTGCTCGAGCCGTTCGCCGACGCCCTGGCGGCGCCCGTGCCGGGCGGCGGGGAGTGGGGGGGTGGCCCGCTCGACACGCTGGCGCTCGACGCCCCGCTGTTCGACACCCCGCCGTTCGGTATCCCGTCCGTGGGCCCGGCCCGGGCCGCTCGGCCGCCGCAGGCCGCCACCGCCGGCGGGACCGGGGGAAACCCGGAGGACGTGGACCCCGAGGCGCTGCTGGACGGCGTCAACACCCTCTACCTGTGCGCGCCCGCGCACGACCAGCGCCGGTTACGGGGGCTGTTCACGGCGGTGGTGAAGCAGGTGCTGGAGGCGGCCTTCGCCCGGTCGGCCCGCCTCGGCGGTCCCCTTGTCCCACCGCTGCTGGTGGTGCTGGACGAGGCGGCCAACATTGCGCCGCTGGCCGAGCTGGACGGGCTAGCCGCCACCTGCGCCGGCCACGGGGTGCAGCTGGTGACCGTCTGGCAGGACCTGGCCCAGGTGGCGGCCCGGTACGGCGAGCGCGGGGCGACCGTGGTGAACAACCACCGGGCCAAGATCTTCCTGTCGGGGACGGCCGACCCCCGTACCCTCGACCACGCCAGCCAGCTGGTCGGGGACGAGGAGGCCACGGCCATCACCGTTTCCCGGGATCCCGGCGGGGCCCGCACCCTCAGCACCGCCCCCGACCGGCGGCGGCTGCTCCCGCCCGAGGCGTTGCGCCGGCTGCCGCCCGGCACCGGCGTGCTGGTCTACGGCTCGCTGCCGCCGGCGCGGCTGGCGTTACGGCCGTGGTTCCGCCAACCGGGGCTGGCGGCGCGGGGCGAAGCCGGCGGCGGGACGGGCCCCGGTGCCGGGTGACGGGCCGGCCACCGTCGACGGTGGGCCGTGGCCGAGCCCCTGGTGGGAAGGGTGCCGTGGCGCCGGACCACCCGGCGGCCGGCCGGTTACAGTGCGGGGGCGTGAGCGGCGACCATGCCAAGGCACCGGCCGACCAGGAACGGGAGGTGCCGGCCGGGCCCCCGCCGGAGCGGCCGTACACGCTGGCCATCGACATCGGCGGGACCGGCTTGAAGGCGTCGGTGCTCGACGCCACCGGGACGATGGTGGCCGAGCGGGTACGGGTGCCCACCACCTACCCGATGCCCCCGGAGGGCGACGGCGGCATGGTGCCGGCCCTGGCCACGCTGGTGGCCCCGCTGCCCGTGCCCGACCGGGTGTCGGCCGGGTTCCCCGGCATGGTCCGCCGGGGCCGGGTGTTGAGCGCGCCCCACTTCGTGACCGAGTCGGGGCCCGGCTCGCCGGTCGACCCGGACCTGGAGAAGGCCTGGGACCACTTCGACCTGGCCGGTGCCCTCACCGAGGCCATCGGCAAGCCCACCCGGGTGGCCAACGACGCCGACGTGCAGGGCTTGGCCGTGGTGCAGGGCCAGGGCCTGGAGCTGGTGCTGACCCTGGGCACCGGCTTCGGCACGGCCCTCTTTCTCGACGGCCAGCTCCTGCCCCACCTGGAGGTCGCCCACCAGCCCTTCCGGAAGGGCGAGACCTACAACGAGCAGCTCGGGGAGCGCACCCGCAAGGAGATCGGCGACACCCGCTGGAGCCGGCGGGTCACCAAGGCGGCGGCCACCCTGGACGCGCTCTTCTTCTACGACCGCCTGTACCTGGGCGGGGGCAACGCCCGCCGGGTGAGCCGGGACGGCCTGGGCGACCTGCTGGAGCGCACCACCGTCGTGGACAACTCGGCCGGCATCCTGGGGGGGATCGCCCTCTGGGAGGGGCAGCACCTGGGGGTCTGACGGCCGGGCACGGGGTTGGGGTCCCCGTGCCCCGGAGGAGCCTGCCATCGAGGGGAGCCGCAGTGGGTGCCCAGGCGGGCTGAATGATGTAGGCCGCCGCAGCCGGCCGGTGCCGGGTTCCCGGCGGCTTGTTCCCCGATCAGACGCCCAGCAGCCAGGCGGCGTTGCCCGACAGCGCCTTGTCCCGGTCGCCGTCGGGGAGGGCGGCCACCGAGGCCCGGTTGTCGCTGCCCGGGTCCACCACCCCCTCGGCGTGGGGCCAGTCGCTGCCGATCATGAAGGTGTCGGCCCCGACCTTGCGGACGAGGTAGGCCGGCGCCTCGTAGGGGAGGGCGGCCACCCGGACCTGCCGGAGGAAGTACTCCGACGGCCGGGAGCCGAGCGGGACGACCGGCTCGCCGTGCCGGGCCACGTAGAAGTCGAAGGCGCCGTCGATGTTCAACAGGAAGCCGGGCACCCAGCCGGCCGACAGCTCGACCACGCCGAGCCGCAGGTCGGGGAAGCGCTGGAAGGTCCCGAAGAGGATCATGTTGGCCAGGGCCACGGCCGGGGCCACCCAGAGGAACACCGAGTCCATGAGCTGGTCCCCGGGCTCCGGGTCGCCGGCGTGCCAGGCCGGGTGGAGCGGGCTCTCGAACCCGGCCACGTGGAAAACGGGGGCCACCCCGTGGTCGCAACACGCCGCCCACACCGGGTCGAGGTCGACGTGGGAGAGCGGCTTCCCGTCCACCGGGGCCGGGGCGATCATGGCCAGCCGCACGCCGTCCGAGGCCAGCCGGGCGATCTCGCCGGCCGCCCACGCCGGGTCGTCGAGCACCAGGTGCCCCACGCCGTACAGGCGGTCGCCGGTGCCGGCCAGCGACGCCGCCATCCAGCGGTTGTAGGCCCGGGCGTTGGCCCGCCGGGCGTCGGGGTCAGAGGCCAGCATGCGCTCCCAGATGAGGCCGAAGTTCGGGAAGAGCACGGCGGCGTCGAGCCCGAACCCGTCCACCGCCGCCAACCGGTCGGCGCCCCCGCCGTAGGCCGAGGGGAGCAGCTCCTCGTAGGTGCCCGGGGCCGGCTCTCCGGCGCGCATCCGGCGGCGGTTGGTGGCCACCTCCTCCGGCTTGGCCGGGTGCTGGACATCGACCGGGTAGAGGTGCTCGCCCCGCCAGGTGAGCCAGGGCCAGCCCTGCTCGTCGTCCTCGATGGAGAGGGCGTCCTGCCGGAAGGCCGGGTCGATGTGGTCGGCCCAGGCGGTCCTGGACTCGAACAGGTGCTGGTCGACGTCGATGGTCCGGGTTGCCACAGTCCTCCCCCTACGCGTTCCTCCAGGCTACCAGCGGTCGTGCCGGCCGGCCGTCGGGGCGGTGGCGGTGAGGCGTCAGCCGCCGTTGCCGGCCGGCACGTAGGTGCGGCAGGGCTCGCCGCGCAGCGAGGGGCACGCCGGCTGGGCGTCCGGCGGGCGGATCCCGGGCACCGCCGAGAGGACCAGGGCCGACGGATGGGCGCCGCCCAGGAGGACCGAGTCGGTGACCCGGCCACCGGTGCGCGGCGTGGCGAACGCCCACTCGGGGCGTGTGCCGCCCGGCGCGGTGACGGTCACCCGGATGCGGGAGCCGGCCCGGAAGGCGAAGCCGATGGGGTCGATGGGGATGCGCACCAGGGTGAACCGGCCGCGGGGCAGGGGTCGGGCGGTGGCGGCGCGGTAGGTCGGCACCGGGTGGGTGGGGGTCGACGCCGCCCGTGTGAGGGCCCGCACCGACGCCCGCAAGAAGCCCGATTGCACGTACATCTCCTGCCCGTCGGGGAGGACCTCGGACACCGTGGCCTGGAGGTCGGTGTCGGGGGCGGTCGACTCGAGCTCCAGGTCGAGGCTGGCCGGGCCCACCACCACCAGGTCGTGCCGTAGCACCGGGGAGACGAACCCCAGGCCCCCGCTCCCGGTCACCGGCGTCCAGTCGTAGGGCGGGAGGGGTGCCCAGGGGTTGGCTGTAGACGGCAGGTCGGTGGCCGGGCGGGCGGCGGGATCGGGCCGGAAGGAGACGGTGCTCGCCGCCTTGGACGCCCCGACCGCCTTGGACGCCCCGACCGGCCGGGAGGCCAGGCGGCCGCCGGCGGCCAGGTCCAGAGTCCTGTCCTTGGCGCGGGGCGGCGGCCAGGCGGAGAAGTCGGCCTCCCACTCGGGCTGGAAGGCGCCGGGCCCGAGGCTGCCCCCGCCGTTGTCGAACAGGACCCGGACCCGGGGCGTGTCCCGCTCGAAGTCCCGGCGGGCCGCCGCCGCGCCAGGGGCGTGGGTGAAGCGGAGTGCCGGCAGGGGCTCGGCCGGCGCGTCGGCCAGCAGCGTGTACAGGGAACCGGACAGCGCTTCGACGGCGGCCGGCACGTGGGGTCGCTCGCCGGCCACGAAGAGGTCGAGGAACTCGATCCACCGGCTCAGGATCTCTGGGCCGAGCGAGTCCACGTGGGTGCCGTTGACCATGGTCACCCATACGTCGCGGTCGTGGCGGAGGGCGGGGACGATGGCCGGCCACTGCGGCCCGGTCTGCTCGTCCTGGAGGGCGCCCGCCAGGTACACCGGCACGTCGATGTGGCGTGCCCACGCCGTCGGTGTGCGGGGGTCGTAGAGGCCGGCTGTGCGGTACGGGTGGCGGGCCAGGAGCGTGGTGGCGTCCTGGGTCTGGAGCCGCAGGTCCTGGTCGGCCAGGCACTGGCGTGTGCCCCGCTCGATGAGGGCCCGGGCGTAGGCCTCGCCGCCCTGCGGCGCCGGCTGGGCGGCCTGGACTCGCTGCTGGACCCAGGAGGCGGCAAACCCGCGGTTGAAGATGCCGCCCGGGTAGCCCGTTGTGTAGAGGTCGTTGGTCACGCTCAGCGGGGCGATGGCCGCCAGGTCGGGCGGCCGGGTGCCGGCCACGAAGAGCTGGGAGATGCCGGAGAAGGAGATGCCGACCATGCCGACCTTGTGGCCCTTCACCCAGGGCTGGCTGCCCACGATCTGGACAGCGTCGTAGCCGTCGTAGGTGGTGTCGAGGCCGAAGAGGTCGAAGGTACCGCCGGAGCAGCCGGTGCCCCGCATCTGCAGGCTGACGGTGGCGAAGCCCAGGAGCGGGGCGATGAGCGAGCCCACGGCGGTGGCCGTTGTGGGCAGGAGTGTCGGG
>JASHWO010000178.1 GCA_030044045.1 Acidimicrobiales bacterium | reverse complement strand
CGGAGCGGACCGGCCGCGGGCCCCGTCCCCTGGCCCCCGGGGACGGCTCGCCCGCCGGGGTCAGCCGGAGGCCACCGCCGGCTCGATGCTGACCGGCTGCGGCGCCGGGCGGGCCGGTCGGACCCGGTCGACGGCGGTCATGCCCAGCGTCAGCGCGCCGAAGGCCGCCCCCAGGATGCAGACGGCATCCCATCCCCAGACCGAGAGCACGGCCCCGGCAGTCACCGAGCCCACCGCCCCGCCCACGAAGTAGCAGAACATGTAGGCGCTGTTGATCCGGCTGCGGGCCTCCGGGCGGAGGGCGTAGATGACCGCCTGGTTCGTGATCTGCATGCCCTGGGTGCCCAGATCGAGCACGACGATCCCGGCCAGCAGGGCCAGGAGGGACGTCCGGCCGGCGGCCAGCAGGGCGAAGGAGCCGGTCAGCAGGGCGGCGCAGGTGACCGTGGCCGCCGACGTGCGCTGGGCGTCGGCGGCCTTGCCGGCCAGGTTGGCGGCGGCCACCCCGGCCACCCCGGCCAGGCCGAAGAGCCCGATCACGGCATTCGAGTAGTGGTACGGGGCACCGGAGAGCAGGAAGGCCAGGGAGGTCCACAGCACGCTGAAGGCGGCGAAGACGCAGGCGCCGTGCCAGGCCCGGCGGCGCAGGGCCGGGACCTCGGCTAGGAGGCGCAGGGACGATCCCACCAGGCGCCGGTACGGCAGGTGGGGGCGACGGCCCTCCGCCGGCAGCACCCGCCACAGCAGGGCGGCGAAGGCGGCCATCAGGCCGGCCGAGATCCAGTAGATGGCCCGCCAGCCGGCCACTTCGGCCACCAGCCCGGCAACGGTGCGGGCCAGGAGGATGCCGGTGAGCAGTCCGGTCATGATGCGGGCCACCACCCGGCCGCGGCGCTCGGCCGGCGCCAGGTCGGCGGCGAAGGGCAGCATGACCTGCCCGGCCACCGAGGCGGCCCCCACGGCCACCGAGCCGGCCTCGAACAGCCACAGGCTGGGCGCCAGGGCGCACAGGACCAGCGACAGCCCGGCCACCCCGTAGACCATCACCACCAGCCCCCGGCGGGCGTAGAGGTCGCCCAGGGGTACCACCAGGAGCAGCCCGCCGGCGTAGCCCACCTGGGTGCAGGTGACCACCACGGCCACCGCTGCTGCCCCCACCCCGAAGTCCCGGGCCATCTCGTGCAGGAGCGGCTGGGCGTAGTACAGGTTGGCCACGATGGCCCCGGTGGCCACGGCCATGACCGCGACCAGCCGGTTCGAGAGGGTGGGCATCGACTGGGGCCAACGCCCCGGCAGCAGGGAGGATTCCCGCTGGCTGGGCCGCTCAGACGTGCCCGCCGCGGCGGCTCTCGGCGGTGACGCCCACCAGGGCTACCACGATCGCCGTGACGCCGGGCGGGAAGAGCCACAGGCCGAAGACCAGGGACAGGACGAGCAGGAAGGCGCCCATACCCAGGACGAAGGGCCAGATGCTGGAGCCGGGGAAGGAGCTGATGACCCCGGCCCCCTCCTCGATGGTGGCGTCGGGCCGGTCCTCCGGCCGCTCGCCGACGGCGCGGTCGAGCCGGCCCCAGAAGAAGTACTTGTGGCCGAGGAACCGGCGGTGCCAGTAGAAGTAGAACGACCCGGGTAGCAGGCCGAGCAGGCAGGTGCCCAGGAGCATCATGCCCCCGCCGTCGTCGTAGCTGGTGAACCAGTAGATCAGGCCCACGCAGCCGAAGAACACCCCGACCCCGAGCAGGAAGAGCGATTCGATCTTCATCGGGCCACCGGCACCTTGCCGTTGCCCCGCTCGGCGTGCTTGCCGTGCCGGACGTTCGGTGCGTCGGGATGGTTGTAGTCCCACGTCGGTCGCTCGGAGCGGATCGGCGGGAGGTGGGTGTAGTTGTGGTGGGGCGGGGGCGAGGTGGTGAACCACTCCAGGGTGTGGCCGTCCCAGGGGTTGTCGCCCGCCGGCACCGGCCGTCGCCAGGAGATCCAGAGGTTGACCAGGAGGATGGCGAAGGAGGCGGCGATCACGAAGGCGCCCACGGTGGAGATGTCGTTGTAGCCCTGCCAGCCGAGGTTGGACGGGTAGCTGGCCACCCGGCGGGGCATGCCCTTCAGGCCCACGATGTACTGGGGCATGAAGGTGAGCCAGAAGCCCACGAACATCACCCAGAAGTGCCACTTGCCCAGCCGGTCGCTCAGCATCCGGCCGAACATCTTCGGGTACCAGTAGTAGAGCCCGGCGAACCCGGCGAAGACCGCCGTCCCGAACAGCACCTGGTGGAAGTGGGCCACCACGAAGTAGGTGTCGTGGGTGAAGAAGTCGATCGGAGGCGACGCCAGCATCACCCCGGTCACCCCGCCCATCAGGAAGGCGAAGAGGAACCCGATGCAGAACAGCATCGGGGTCGTGAACTGGATCTGGCCCCGCCACATGGTGCCGATCCAGTTGAAGAACTTGATCCCGGTGGGCACGGCGATCAGCAGGCTGAGCAGCGAGAAGAAGGGCAGCAGCACCACGCCGGTGGTGAACATGTGGTGGGCCCACACCCCGGTGGACAGGGCGGCGATGGCCATGGTGGCGAAGACCATCCCCTTGTAGCCGAAGACCGGCTTGCGGGAGAACACGGGGATGACCTCGGTGGCGATGCCGAAGTAGGGCAGGGCCAGGATGTACACCTCGGGATGGCCGAAGAACCAGAAGAGGTTCTGCCACAGCACCGGCGAGCCGCAGGCGTTGGCGTCGGGGACCGCCGGGTGGCCGGCGGTGGCCGTGGTGGTGCAGCCCACCACTGTGTAGATGTGGGTGCCGAAGTGCCGGTCGACGAAGAGCATGATCAGGGCGCTGGTGAGCACCGGGAAGGCGATCAGGATCAGGATGCCGGTCACCAGCATGTTCCAGGTGAAGATGGGCATGCGGAACATGGTCATGCCCGGGGCCCGGAGGTAGAAGATGGTGGCCACCAGGTTGACCCCGGTGAAGATGGCCGAGAAGCCGGTCAGGGCCAGCGCCATGATCCACACGTCGGCCCCGGCCCCCGGCGAGTTGGTGGCGCTGGTCAGCGGGGCGTAGGCCACCCAGCCGAAGTCGGCGGCCCCGCCGGCCACGAAGAACCCGAGCAGCATGGTGATGGAGCCGGTCAGGTACAGCCAGTAGGAGAGGGCGTTCAGCCGGGGGAAGGCCATGTCCGGCGCCCCCACCTGCAGGGGCACGATGTAGTTGGCCAGGCCGCCGAAGGCGAAGGGCCCGGCGAACAGGTAGAGCATCAGGCTCCCGTGCATGGTGAACATCTCGTTGTACTGCTGGAAGGTGACGAACGAGCTGCTCGGGGTGGCCAGCTGGATCCGGATGCCCAGGGCCATCAGGCCGGCCAGGTAGAAGATCACGATCGAGGTGATCATGTAGGAGAGGCCGATGATCTTGTGGTCGGTGGTGGTCAGCCACTTCAGCAGGCCGCCGGGGCCGTGCTCCTCGTGGGCCGCCTTGCCGTCGTGCACTGGCGGTACGTCGGTGCCCCGTCCGTCGATGATGGGCCGCTCGATCACATCGGTCATCAGGCGCTCCCTCGGGTCACGGGGTGCAGGTGGGCCTGCCGGCGGGCGTTGGCGATCGACTGGCCTGTGGGTGTGAGCTGCTGCTCGTGCTGCACCCAGGCCTTGAACTGGGGCGAGGTGACGGCCTTGACCTGGAACAGCATGAGTGAGTGGTAGAGGCCGCAGAACTGGGTGCACTGCCCGCGGAAGGTGCCCGGGTGGGTGATGTTCAGGTCGAACTGGTTGGTCACCCCGGGCAGGGCGTAGCGGCTGAAGTTGAACTGGGGGACGTAGAAGCCGTGGATCACGTCGTCCGAGCGGAGGAAGATCCGGACGGTCTGGCCGACCGGCAGGACCATCTCCGGGTTCTCCTTCTCGACGCCCTGCACCTTGATGTCGTAGCCCGGGTACTGGAAGCTCCAGCCCCACTGGAAGGCGGTCACGTTGACCGTGAGCGGGTCGGCCGTGCTCAGGGCGTCGACGTTGTTCTCCGTGATGAAGGTGAAGACGAAGAGCACCAGCACGATCACGACGGGCACTACCGAGTAGACGACCTCGAAGAGCGTGTGGTACTGGGTCTGGGCGGGGATGGCGTCGGTCTTCCGCCGGTAGCGGAGCACCGCCCAGAGGATGAGGAAGAACACGAGGAGGAACACCGCCGCCCCGGCGATGAAGAAGCCCTGCCAGAGCTTGAAGGCGCTCTGCCCCTGGGTGGTGGCGCCGCGGTAGGCGCCGAAGGTCGGGAGCTGGCACCCGCTCAGCACCAGCGCGGCCACGACCGCGGCGGCGACCGCCCAACGGCGCGACCTGGGCTTTGGCGAGCGCACGGTCGGCGGTGATTCCACGGCGCCGACACTAGCGAACGGCGCCGTGGAATACGAAGTTCCTGTTGAGGAGGGTGCTCCCTCCGGGGGCTACTGCTTGCCGGCCGGGTCGCCGTCTGCCTGGTCGCCCGACTCCTTCATGCCCTTCTCGAACTCGTGGCGGGCGGAGCCGAGGTTCCGGGCCAGCTTGGGGATGGCCGCGCCCCCGAACAGCAGGACCACCACCGCCACCACGATGACGATGATGAGGTCCGGGCCCAGGATGTCTGCCAGCATCTCGCGTCTCCTTGCCTGGTCTCCCTGCAGGTTAGCCCTTGCTGCTTCCGCCCGTACGGGCGGCCCCGCCCGGGCACCCCAACCCGGGCTCCTCCGCTGCGTGGGGCCCCTGCCCCACGCCGGCCGTGTTATCGCCCCTGCCAGTTCGGCGGGCGCTTCTCGGCGAAGGCCCGGGGGCCCTCCATGGCGTCGGCCGAGGTGAAGACCACGGCCACCGCGGCGTCGTTGACCTCCCACCCCTCCGGCTCGGGCAGGTCCCCGGCCCGGCGGAGGACCTGCTTGGCGTAGCGGACGGCCATTGGCGCGTTCTCGGCGATCCGCCCGGCCAGGGCCAGCGCCTCCTCCAGCAGCCGGTCGGCCGGCACCACCCGGTTCACCAGCCCCAGCTCGAGGGCCCGCCGGGCGTCGATGGCGTCGCCGGTGAGGGCCAGCTCCATGGCCACCGTCGGCGGCAGGCGCTTCGGCAGGCGGAGCAGGGCCCCGGCCCCGGCGATGAGCCCCCGCCGCACCTCGGGGATCCCGAAAGTGGCGTGCTCGGCCGCCACCACCAGGTCGCAGGCGAGCATGATCTCGCAGCCGCCGGCCAGGGCCGACCCGTTCACGGCGGCGATGACCGGCTTCGGGAAGTCCCGCCGGGTGATCCCGCCGAACCCCCCCGGGGCCTCCATGATGGCGCCGCCCTCCCCGGCGGCGAAGGCCTTCAGGTCCATGCCGGCCGAGAACGCCCTGTCGCCGCTCCCGGTGAGGACCACCACCCAGACCTCGGGATCCTCGGCCAGCTGGTCCAGGGCGGTCCCCAAGGCAGTGGAGACGGCGCCGTCGATGGCGTTCCGGGCCTCGGGCCGGTTGATGGTCAGGATCTCGACGTGGCCCCTGCGCTCCCGCAGTAGCTCGTCCGCCACGGTGGTGCCTCCCTTCGCCTCCGGAGCCTCCGACGCTACCCCTGCACCTGCCATGCTGTGGCGGTGACCGGTGACGCCGACGGGGCGCTGCTCCCCCCGGGGTTCCTCGTCGGCGTGGCCACCTCCGGCTTCCAGGTGGAGGGGGGCTTCAACGGCCCGGGCGAGCCGGCCAACAACTGGATCCGCTGGGAGCGCACCGGGCGGGTAGCGCCGTCGGGGATCGCCTGCGACTTCTGGCGGCACCCGGAACCGGCCCTGGACCGGGCGGCCGCCCTGGGCTGTAACGCCTTCCGCCTCTCGGTGGAGTGGGCCCGGCTGGAGCCGGAGGAGGGCGAGCGGGACGGCGGCGCCCTCGACCGCTACGTGGAGATCCTGCGGATGTGCGGGGAGCGGGGCCTGGCCCCCGTGGTCACCCTCCACCACTTCACCCACCCGTGGTGGCTGGGGGAGGAGTTCTGGCTCACCCCCGGCTCGCCGGACCGGTTCGCCGCCCACGTGGCCCGGGTGGTGCCCCGGCTGGCGCCGCACTGCCGGCACTGGGTCACCATCAACGAGCCGAACATCGTGGCCCTGACCGGGTGGATCACCGGGGCCTGCCCGCCCGGGCGGCGGGTGGCGGCGTCGGACGCCTGGGCGGTGGCCGACAACCTGCTGGCGGCCCACGTCCTGGCCCATGCCGAGATCCACGCCGTGCAGCCCGAGGCCCTGGTGACCACCAACACCAGCACCTCCTCCCTCTACGACGACGACCGGCTGCTGGTGGATCTGCTCTGTGCCCGGGCCATGGGGGTGGACCGGGAGGATCTCGACGGCTGGCTGCAGGAGCGCCGGGCCTTGCACGACCTGGCCTTCCCTCCCCGCACGGTCGGCGAGCTGGCGCTGCGCCGCCTGTTCGCCGCCGCGTCGCCCTTCGGCCCGCCCCCGGGCGGCCACCCCCGTGCCCGTTCCCGGCTGCGCCGCTCCTCGCCCCGGCGGGTGGTCGACGCCGTCTACGACGCCCCCGGGGACCGGGTGCTCGACGCCGTCGGCATCGACTGGTACGACCCGGTGGCCAGCCACGCCCTGCGCCGGCCCGGCCACCGCACGGCCGGGGGCCGGAGCTGGGAGCCCACCCGGGCCATCTGGGACGCCGTGGCCGACCCCGACGCCCTGGCTGCCTGGTGCCGGGACCAGCACGCCCTCACGCCGTCGCTCCCGCTCTGGGTGGTGGAGAACGGGCTGGCCACCCGGGTGCAGTCGGGGCGGGCCCACCGGCGGTCCGACGGCTGGGACCGCCCCCGCTACCTGCGGTCCCATCTGGCGGCGGTGGTCGACGCCCTGGGGGAGGGGGCGCCGGTGGGGGCGTACCTGCACTGGTCGTTGGTGGACAACTACGAGTGGGGCTCGTACGAGCCGCGCTTCGGCATCTTCGGCCTCGACCGGGAGCGGGCTGACGGGAGCGTCCGCTGGCTCG
>JASHWO010000177.1 GCA_030044045.1 Acidimicrobiales bacterium | reverse complement strand
GGCTGGAGGGCTCCAAGGCCTTCATGAAGGAGGTGCTGGAGGAGGCCGGGGTGCCCACCGCCCGGTTCGGGGTGTTCGACCGGGTGGACGAGGCCCACCGCTTCCTGTGCACCCTGCCTGGTCCCTGGGTGGTGAAGACCGATGGCCTGGCCGCCGGCAAGGGGGTGCTGGTGGCCACCTCGCTGGAGGAGGCCAAGGCCGACGTGGCGGCCAAATTGGGCGGCTCGTTCGGCCCGGCGGGCCGGCGGGTGGTGGTCGAGGAGGGCCTGTCCGGGCCGGAGTGCTCGCTGATGGTCCTCTGCGACGGCCGGCGGGTGGTACCCCTGGCCCCGGCCCAGGACTTCAAGCGGCTGGCCGACGGCGACGCCGGCCCGAACACCGGCGGCATGGGCGCCTTCTCCCCGGTGCCCGGGGTGGGGGCCGATCTGGTGGACGAGCTGGTCTACGGGGCGGTCGAGCCGCTGGTGGCTGCCCTGCGGGCCCGGGGGGTCGACTACCGGGGGGTGCTCTACGCCGGACTGATGCTCACTCCGGACGGGCCCCGGGTGCTCGAGTACAACGTCCGCCTCGGCGACCCCGAGGCCCAGGTGGTGCTGGCCCGCCTGGCCGCCGACCCGGTGGATCTGCTGATGGCCGTGGCCGAGGGCCGGCTGGGCGACGGCTGGTCGGGCGAGCTGGCAGTGGCCGACGAGTCCGCCGTGTGCGTGGTCATGGCCGCCGACGGCTACCCGTCGGCGCCCCGGGCCGGCGACCCCGTCCGGGGGCTGGGCCCGGACGGCCAGCTCGACCGGCCGGTGGAGGGGGTGCAGGTGTTCCACGCCGGGACCTGCCGCGAGGGTGACGGCGGGCCGTTCCTGACCGCCGGCGGGCGGGTGCTGGGGGTGACCGCGGTGGGCCCCGGCCTGGCCCAGGCCCGGCGGGCCGCCTACGAGGCGGCCGCTGGCGTCGGCTGGGACGGGGCCCGCTACCGGTCCGACATCGCCGAGCGGGCGGCGGAGGTTGCGGCGGCCGTCCCGGGCGGCGGGAGCGGCCGGTGATCCGCCGCTACAGCCCGCCGGACATGGCGGCGCTCTTCGGGGACGAGGCCCGCATGGCCCGGTGGCTGGAGGTCGAGGTGCTGGCCGTGGAGGGGCTGGCCCGGGCCGGGGTGGTGCCGGCGGCCGACGCCGCTGCGGTGCGGGCCCGGGCCCCGAAGGTGGACGCCGCCTTCGTGGCCGAGGTGGACCGGCGGGAGCAGGTCACCGACCACGACGTGGCCGCCTTCGTGGACGTGGTCCAGGCCCGGATCGGCTCCCCCGAGGGCTCGTGGGTCCACTACGGCCTGACGTCGTCGGACGTGGTCGACACCGCCCAGTGCGCCACCCTGGTGGCCGCCGCCGACCTGCTGCTGGCGGCGTCGGACGAGCTGGTGTCGGCGCTCCGGGCCCGGGCCGAGGAGCTGATCGACGTGCCGGTGGCCGGCCGCACCCACGGCATGCACGCCGAGCCCACCACCTTCGGCGCCAAGTTCGCCCTCTGGGCCCTCCAGGCCGACCGGGACCGCCAGCGGCTGCGGGCGGCCCGGGCGCGGGTGGCAGTGGGCAAGCTGTCGGGGGCCGTGGGCACCTACTCCAACGTGGATCCGTCGGTCGAGGCTCACGTCTGCCAGGCCCTGGGCCTGCGCCCGGTACCGGCTACCCAGGTCATCGCCCGGGACCGCCACGCCGAGTACCTCTGGGCCTGCGCCTCGGTGGGGGCCACGGTGGAGCTGATCGCCACCGAGGTCCGTCACCTGGCCCGTAGCGAGGTGGGGGAGGTCGAGGAGGCGTTCGGGGCCGGGCAGAAGGGCAGCTCGGCCATGCCCCACAAACGGAACCCCATCCTCTCCGAGCGCCTGTGCGGCCTGGCCCGGGTGCTCCGCGGCTACGCCGGCGCCGGCCTGGAGGACGTGGCCCTCTGGCACGAGCGGGACATCTCCCACAGTTCGGTGGAGCGGGTGGTGCTCCCCGACGCCTCGCTGCTGGCCTGCTACGTGCTGCGCAAGGCCACCGGGCTGGTGGCCGGGCTGGTGGTCCACCCCGAGCGGGCTCTGGCCAACCTGACCGAGGGCTCGCGGGGCTTGGTTTTCAGCCAGGCGGTGCTGCTGGCCCTGGTGGCCGCCGGGCTGGCGCGGGACCAGGCCTACCGGATCGTCCAGCGCGACGCCCGGCTGGCGTGGGCCGAGGGCCGGCACCTGCGGGAGGTGCTGGCCGCCGACCCGGAGGTGGTGCTCGGGGCGGCCGAGCTGGACGCCGCCTTCGATCTCGAGCGGGCCCTGCGCCACCACCGCCGCTTCCTCGAGGCCCTGGTCGATCTGGACCGGAGCCCCACCCCGTGAGCCTCCCCCTGGTCCAGTCGGGCAAGGTGCGCGAGCTCTACGATGCCGGCGACGGCCACCTGCTCATGGTGACCTCGGACCGGGTCAGCGCCTACGACGTGGTCTTCGCCGAGCCCATCCCGGCGAAGGGCCGGGTGCTCACGGCCATGACCGCGTTCTGGTGCGAGATGCTGGCCGACCTGGCCCCGGGCAGCGTCGTCGCCGCCGACCCGGACGCCATCCTGGCCCGGGCGCCGGGCGCCGCCGAGCTGCCCGGGGCGGAGGGCCCCGGGCTGGGTGGGCTGGCCGGCCGGGCCCTGCTGGTGCGCCGGGCCGAGATGCTGCCCCTGGAGTGCATCGTGCGCGGCTCCCTGGCCGGCCAGGCTTGGGACGAGTACGCCGCCTCGGGCACGGTGCACGGCATGCCCATGCCGGCCGGGCTGCGGCTGGCCGACGAGCTGCCCGAGCCAATGTTCACCCCCTCGACGAAGGCCAAGGAGGGCCACGACCTGAACATCGACTTCGCCGCCGCCGTGGATCTGGTGGGGGCGGAGGCGGCCATCCGAGCCCGGGAGTTGTCGCTGGCCCTCTACCGCCGGGCGGCCGAGCAGGCCGCCGCCGCCGGGTTCGTGCTGGCCGATACCAAGTTCGAGATGGGCTACGTCGACGGGGTGCTCTCCCTCTGCGACGAGGTGGTGACGCCGGACTCCTCCCGGCTGTGGCCGGCCGACCAGGTGGTGCCCGGGACCACCCCGCCGGCCTTCGACAAGCAGCCCCTCCGGGACTGGGTCGCTGCCGGCGACTGGGACAAGCGCCCGCCGCCGCCGCCCCTGCCGCCCGAGGTGGTGCGAGCCACTTCCGAGCGCTACGTGGCCGCCTACGAACGGGTGACCGGGCGCCGCCTGGCCGACTGGTACGGTGCGGCGCGATGAGGTTCGCGGCACGTGTCGAGGTCCGGCTGCGGCCGGGCATCGCCGACCCCGAGGGGGCCACCATCGAACGGGCGCTCCCGGCGCTCGGCTTCGACGAGGTGGGCCAGGTGCGGGCCGGACGGGCCTTCCGCTTCGTGCTCGACGCCCCGGACGAGCCGGCGGCCCGCCGCCGGGCGGGGGAGCTGGCCGAGCGGTTGCTGGCCAACCCGGTGATCGAGGACAGCACCGTGGAGGTAGCGCCGGCCCCGCCCGCGACCGCCGGCGGGCCCTCCTGATGGCCACCCGGGTCGGGGTGGTGGTGTTCCCCGGCACGAACTGCGAGCACGACGTGGTAGCGGCGGTAGCGGCGCTGGGCGGCCAGGGCGAGCTGGTCTGGCACGCCGAGCGCGAGCTACGGGGACTGGACGCGGTGGTCCTGCCCGGCGGCTTCGCCCACGGCGACTACCTACGCCCGGGGGCCCTGGCCCGCTTCTCGCCGGTGATGGGGGCCCTGGCCCGGTTCGCCGCTGCCGGCGGGCCGGTGGTGGGCATCTGCAACGGCTTCCAGGTGCTCACCGAGGCCGGCCTGCTCCCCGGAGCCCTCCAGAAGAACCGCCACCTCCGCTTCCTCTGCACCACGGTGGGGGTCACCGTGGCCTCCGGGCGCTCGGTGCTGACCCGGGGAGTGCCGGTGGGCACGTCCCTGCGGATCCCGATCAACCACTTCCTGGGCAGCTATGTGTGTGACCGGGTCACCCTGGACGAGCTACGGGACGGCGACCGGATCGTCCTGCGTTACGTGGACAACCTCAACGGATCGGTCGACGACATCGCCGGCGTGACCAACGCCGCCGGCAACGTGGTGGGGCTGATGCCCCACCCCGAGCGGGCGGTCAGCGAGCTCACCGGCTCTACCGACGGCGCCGTGCTCCTGCGCGTCCTCCTGCGGGGCTCGGCCGCCGGGCGGGCCGCCTGAACGCCGCCGCGCCGCC
>JASHWO010000015.1 GCA_030044045.1 Acidimicrobiales bacterium | reverse complement strand
CGGGTAGCGTCTCACCGGTGGTGGCGCGAGCGGTGGGGTCGGTCCCGGAGGGCACGGCCGGCCGGCCGGCCCCCCGCCACTCCCGGGCCGCCGGCGCCGAGCGGTACGACCCGGGCGGCGACCGCCGGCTGTCGTCGCTGGACGGGATCCGCTGCTTCGCCGTGCTGGCGGTCATCCTCTACCACGCCGGGGTGCCCGGCCTCGGTGGCGGCCTCCTCGGGGTGGACGTGTTCTTCGTCCTGTCCGGGTTCCTCATCACCAGCCTCCTCTGCGACGAGCACCGGCGCCGGTCGACCATCGCCCTGGCCCGGTTCTGGGGCCGCCGGGCCCGGCGACTGCTCCCCGCCCTGTTCGTCCTCCTGGTCGGGGTGGCGGCCTACGCCTGGTGGTCCCGCCAGTCGCTCGACGTGGCCTCGATCCGGGGCGACGCCCTGGCCACCCTGGGGTTCGTGGCCAACTGGCGGTTCGTCTTCTCCCACCAGGGCTACTTCGACCTCTCGGTCACCCCCTCCCCCCTGCTCCCCATGTGGTCGCTCGGGGTGGAGGAGCAGTTCTACCTGGTGTGGCCGCTGGTCACCCTGGCCGTGCTGGGCCGGTGGGGCGCCCGGGGGCTGGCCCGGGTGGCGGTGGTGGGCGCCGCCGCCTCGGCCGTGCTCGCCGCCGCCCTCTACGCCGCCGGGGCCTCGGTGGACCGCCTCTACTACGGCACCGATACCCGGGCCCAGGCCCTGCTGGTCGGGGCGGCCCTGGGGGCGGCGGCCTCCAGCCGGGACTGGCACATCCTGCCGGCCGCCTGGGCGGCGGGACGGCGCCGGGCACTGGTGGGGTTGCTGGGGCTGGCCGGGGTGCTGGTGCTGGCCTGGTGCTGGCACGCCGTCACAGGCCAGGGGCCCTTCCTCTACCTCGGCGGCTTCCTGGTGGTGGCCCTGGCCACCGGGGCGGTCCTCGCCAACGTCACCACGGTGCGGACCTCGCTCCTGGCCCGGTTCCTCTCGTTACGGCCGTTGGTGTACCTGGGCCTGATCAGCTACGGCCTCTACCTGTACCACTGGCCGGTCTTCCTGGTGATCAGCCCCACCCACACCTCGCTCACCGGGGCGGCGCTGCTCACCGTGCGGCTGGCCGTCACCCTGGCCGTGGCCGTGGCCTCGTACCACCTGGTCGAGCTGCCGGTGCGCCGGGGCACCTTCCTCCGGGGGTGGCGCGGCCTCTCCGTGGCCTCCGGCGGGGCCGTGGCCGTGGCCGCGGTGGTGGTGCTGGCCACCGTCCCGCCGGTCACCGCGGCGCCCACCGTGCCGGCGGCCACCGGGCTGCCGGCCGCCGAGCACCGCCAGCTCGAAGCGGCCGGGGCGTTCGGCCACCACCCGGTCCGCTTCCTGATGGTCGGGGACTCGGTGGCCCTGACCGCCGCCGCCGGCCTGGACGAGCACTCCCAGCGTCGCTACGGGGTCGAGGTCCTCGACGGCGGCATCGAAGGCTGCAACCTGACAGCGGCGGCCACCGTCACACTGCAGGGCCAGGCGTGGCCGGGCGGCCCCGGCTCGGGCTGCTGGCAGCGGACACGCATCTGGCGCCGGGGGCTGGCCCGGTACCGGCCGACAGTGGTGGGCCTGCTCATGGGCCGCTTCGAGCTGGCCACATACCTGGTCGACGGGCGCCGGGAGCACGTGGGCGAGGCCGGTTGGGACCGCTACCTCCGGACCTTGCTGGAGCAGGCGGTGCAGGTGCTCTCCTCCGGTGGCGCCCGGGTGGTGCTGTTCACCTTCCCCTACATCGACCCGCCCTACCTCCAGCCCGACGGCGACCCGTGGCCGACAAGCCTGCCGTCCCGGGTCGACGCCTGGAACCGCATCGTCCGGTCGGTGGCCGCGGCCGACCGCTCGCGGGTGACCCTGGTGGACCTGCACCGGATGCTCGACCCCGACGGGCGCTACACGTCCTTCATCGACGGGATCCGGGTGCGCTGGAAGGACACAAACATCCACGTCACCGTGGCCGGCGGCGAGTGGCTCCAGCCGAAGGTGCTGCCCGAGGTGGCCGCCCTGGGCCTGGCCGACCGCCGGCACGGTTGATCCCGCTCAGCCCGACGAGCCGGCCACCGTCACCAGCGTGCCGATCGGGGTCAGCGGCCAGACTTTGGCCGCCTGTGTGATCGGCATCTCCACGCACCCGTTGCTCTGCGGGAACCCGTACTGGGCCCGGACGAACCCGTGCAGCGCGTCGCCTGTGTGGAAGTAGCTGGCCCAGGGCACTGTGGGGTCTGTGTAGGTCGACCCTGTGATGTTGGTCCCCTTCATGTCCGAGGCCACTACGTGCTCGAACACCTCGAACGTGCCGTCGGGGGTTGTGGCCCCCGGCGCGCCGGTGTTCACCGGGATGCTGGCGTACTGCAGGGCGCCGTTGTCGAACAGTGTCAGGTGCTCGGGCAGTGTCTTGGTCACCAGCACGTACGTGTAGGGCTGGGTGTCACCCTTCCCCGCCGCCACGTCGGCCAGCAGGGTGGACCACACCTCGGGACCGGGGATCCCGTCCACGGTCAGACCGTTCTGGTTCTCGAAGTTCATCACCGCGCCCTTTGTGATCACGCCGGGCTCCCCTGTGGTCCAGAGGCTGGTGAGCGAGGACGGCATGGTCCACCGCCAGGTGAGGGCGCCGGCCTGCGGCTCGGCCATGTCCTGGGGCGGCGGGACCGGGCTCGGCGGGGTGTAGGCCAGCGGCAGGTAGCCCAGCTGGGCCAGGAGCTGCTGGAGGCGGAGGGTGCTGCCGGTGGCCACCGTGAAGTGCACGGTGGTGGACCGGGCCAGGTGCCCACCGGCGGTGTCGCGTAGGCCCTGCGGCCCGCCGGGGACGGTCAGGGTCTCGGCGATCGAGGGGACCAGGGGTGCCGAGGCGTCGAAGGCCAGCGTGGCCGGGCCCGT
This sequence comes from Acidimicrobiales bacterium, assembly GCA_030044045.1. Next base: position 5,690 of record JASHWO010000015.1, on the reverse strand, counting down.
CCGGTGCCAGTGCCCGGCCACCGTGGGATCGAGCGTCGGCCAGGGGCCGCCGGCCGCCAGCGGCGCCGAGAAGTGCACGGTCAGGGCGGCGTCCGAGGCCACGGCGGTGGCACCGGCCACCGGGTCGGTGGCGGTCACGGTGAAAGTCGACCCGCCCGACCCGCCCGTGGCCCGCCCGTCGCTGCCGCTGCTGCGGCCGGCGCCCCCGCTGCTGCGGCTGTCCCGCCCCGAGCCGCTGCGCGAACCACTGGTACCGGGGGTGGGACCGCCCCGGCCCGCCAGCTCGCCGGCGCCGACGCCAGCGGCCACCAGCACCGCCAGCACGGCGGCCACCAGCCAGCGCCGGCGCCGCGGCGACGGTCCGTGGGCTGCCAGCGCCTGCATGTCCCCTTCGTTCCCCCTGTCGTCTCCGGCTGGTCGGCGGCGGTCGGTGGTAGTAGCAGTGGATCGGCGGCGGGCCGGCGGGCACCGGCCCGAGCCGAACCTACCCGCCGGCGGCCGGCAAGGGCGCGCGTCCCCTACATCCGGGGCGGGGCGTCGATCCCCAGCAGCCCCAGGCCGGCGGCCAGCACCCGGGCGGCGGTGTCCGAGAGCAGCAGGCGGCTCCGCCGGCGCTCTTCGTCGGGCGCCCGCAGCACCGGGCAGCGCTCGTAGAAGGTGGTGAAGGTGGTGGCCAGCTCGAACAGGTAGCCGCAGAGCTTGGCCGGCGCGGCCGACCCGGTGGCCTCCGCCACCGCCCCGGCGAACCCGTCCAGGACCAGGGCCAGGGCCCGCTCCTCCGGCTCGGCCAGTGAGGGCGGGACCGAGGGGTCGGGGGCCGCCACCTCACCCCGCCGGAAGATCGACCGGATCCGGGCGTGGGCGTACTGGAGATAGGGGCCGGTGTTGCCCTCGAAGGCCAGCATCCGGTCCCAGTCGAACACGTAGTCACGCCCCCGATCGGTCGACAGGTCGGCGTACTTGACCGCCCCGATGCCCAGCGAGCGGGCCACCTGCGCCCGCTCCTCCGGTCCCATCTCCGGATCCCGCTCGGCCATGGCCGCGGTGGCCCGGGCCACCGCCTCGTCCAGCAGCTCGGCCAGCTTGACCGAGTCCCCCGAGCGGGCCTTCAGCATCTTGCGGTCGGCGCCAAGCACGCTGCCGAACCCGACGTGCTCGGCCACCGTGCCCTCCGGCAGCCAGCCGGCCAGGCGGGCCACGACGAAGCACATCTGGAGGTGCTGGGACTGGGGCGCGCCGACCACGTAGAGGATCCGGGTGGCACCCAGGCGGTCGACCCGGTCCCGGATGGCCGCCAGGTCGGTGGCGGCGTAGCCGAACCCGCCGTCCGACTTCTGGACGATGAGCGGCAGGGGGTCGCCGTCCCGGTTGGTGAAGCCGGACGGGAACACGCAACGAGCCCCCTGGTCCTCCACCAACAACCCCCGGGCCGCCAGGTCGTCGACCACCCCGGGCAGCATGGGGTTGTAGAAGCTCTCCCCCACGATGTCGTCGTCGGTGAGGAGGACCCCGAGCTGGCCGTAGACCTGGTCGAAGTAGCGCACGCTCTCGGTCACCAGGACCCGCCAGAGGCGGAGCGTCTCGGGGTCGCCCGACTGGAGCAGCACCACCCGGCGGCGGCTGCGCTCCTGGAACGCCGGGTCGGCGTCGAACGACACCCGGGCCTGCTGGTAGAAGCTGCCCAGGTCCCCCACTGACAGCTCGTGGGCGGCCTCCTGCTCGCCCAGGTCGACCAGGTGCTCGATGAGCATCCCGAACGGCGTGCCCCAGTCCCCCAGATGGTTCTCCCGGTGGACCCGGTGGCCGGCGTGGTCGAGCAGCCGGCACAGGGCGTCGCCGATGATGGTCGACCGGAGGTTGCCGACGTGCATCTCCTTGGCCACGTTCGGCGCCGAGTAGTCCACCACCACCGTCTCGGGCCACCTGGCCCGGGCCACGCCCAGCCGGCCGTCGGCGTCGGCGGCCACGGCCGACACCTGCCGGGCCAGGAAGCCGGCGGAGAGGGTGAGGTTCACGAACCCGGGCCCGCTCACCGCCACCTCGGTGCAGACGTCGGCCAGGTCGGCCTCGGCCACGACGGCCTCGGCCACCTCCCGAGGGTTCCGGCCGGCCCGCTTGGCCAGGGCCAGCGCGCCGTTGGCCTGGAAGTCGGCCCGCTCCGAGGCCCGGAGCACCGGGTCGGCACCGGGCTCGACCGCGTCGAAGGCCGCCTGGAGCCGCTCGGCGAGCACGGACTGGGCGTCGGACATGGCCCATCTTCGCACGGTGCCCCGGCCGCCCCGCCAGCCGGTGCCTGTGCCGTGATCCCGTCCCGTGGAGGTCGAGGGAGCCCGGCCCCGTTCCCGCCGGGGGTCATGGCGGGAACGGGGCCGGGGACGCGCCGGGGGCGTAGGGGGTAGCTCCGGCGCGTGGGGGATCAGTACGAGGTGGGCACCGCCCCCACGACGTCGTCGACGCTGACGCCCAGCCCGGGCAGGGAGCCGTCGAACGGTGCTGTCCCGAAGGCGAAGATGCCGCCGTCGGCGCCGAAGAGCCAGTACCCGCTTGTACCCTGGGTGTGGACGATGCCGATCACCGGGAGGGCGGGCGTCACCCCCAGATGCGGCAGTGTGCCGAAGCCCTTGGCGTTGCCGAAGGCATCCACGATGCCGTTCTCGGTGGTGATCCAGTACCCGCCGCCTGTGGGGGTGCCGGCGATGGCCGAGACCGGCGACGTGGTCCCCCGGGCTGTGCCGAGGTGTTGGGCGGCGCCGAAGGCGTACACCGTGCCTGTGGCCGACACCAGCCAGTAGCCGTTGCCCGACGGGGTGGCGGCGATGCCGATGATGTCATCCACGCTCACGTGGTCGCCGGGCAGCGAGCCCAGGAAGGGCACTGTGCCGAAGGCGAACACCCCGCCGTCCCGGCCGACCAGGAAGTAGCCCCGGTCTGTGTCGGCAGCCACGATCCCGGTGATGGGCTCGGTGGGGGTCACGTGGTCGCCGGGCAGCGAGCCCAGGAAGGGCGCGTTGCCGAAGGCGAACACCCCGCCGTCGGCGCCGACCAGGAAGTAGCCCTTGTCGGTGACCGTCGGCACCATGCCCACGATGTCGTCGACGGTGACCCCCAGGCCGGGGAGGGAGCCGTAGAACCCGCTGGACTGGGTGGTCGGGAACACGAACACCCCGCCGTCGGCGCCGACCAGGTCGTAGCCGGAGCTGGCGGGCGCCGGGGAAGGCGACGGCGTGGGGCTCGGCGACGGCGTGGGTGTGGACGCCGGCGCCTGGCCGATGGTGAAGTCCACCTGCTCCTGGCCGACGTCACCGTCGGCGTCCTGCGCCTCGAAGACCACCACCGAAGTGCCGAGGGCGGTGGGCGTCCCGGTGACCGCCCCCGAGGAGCTGAGGGACAGGCCGGCGGGCAGGGTACCCGACTCGACCGACCACGTGTAGGTGCCGGTGCCGCCCGACGCCTCGAGCTGCACCAGGGGCGAGGTGGCGGTGTAGGCCACGTCCACGTCACCTTCGGTGGCCGTGGTGGTGATGGGCGAGGTGCCGACGTCGACGACCAGCTCCGAGGTGGCCGAGAGCGCGGGAGCCGAGGAGTCAGTGACGGTGACTGTCACCACCTTGGCCCCCGAGGTCGTCGGGGTGCCGGTGATGGCGCCCGTGGTGGCGGACAGCGAGAGCCCGGCCGGCAGGGTGGTGGCGGTCCACCGGTACGGCGTCGTGCCGTCCGTGGCCGACAGGGTCACCAGCGGGGCGGCGGCGGTGTAGGCCTCGTCCAGGGTGGCCGTGGGCACGGTGGTGGTGGTGATCCCGAACACGGCCAGGGAGTAGGCCTTGGTGGCCACGTTCCCCTGGGCGTCGGTCACCTCCACCGTAAAGCTGGCGGTGCCAGGGTCGTCGGGCACGCCGCTGACGACCCCCGTGGCCTGGTTGATCGACAGCCCGTCCGGCAGGCTGCCAGCCGACACGGCGTAGGTGTAGGGCCCCACCCCCCCGGTGGCCGACACGGTGGCGTCGTAGGTGGCGCCACCGGTGACACCGGTCGGGAGGGTGGAGGGGGCCAGCACGATCTGGGCGGCGACCGAGACGGTGACCGTCGCCGTGGTGGTGGCCGATGTGGCCGCCGCCACCTTCACCACCACCGAGTCGGACGTGGTCGTGGTGGTGGGGGTCCCGCTCACCACGCCCGACGAGGCCAGCGAGAGCCCGGCCGGCAGGGTGCCCGACTCGACCGACCACGTGTAGGGCTCGGATGCCCCCTCGGCGGTGAGGGTGGTGCTGTAGGCGCTGCCCACGGCACCGGTGGGCAGCGTGGCGGCCGAGGTGACCGCCACGTCGGAGGAGGTGATGCTGAGCGCCTTCTGGGCCGACCCGTCCACCGTGACCTCGAAGTCCACCGTGCCGGTGCCGGTCGGGGTGCCCGAGATGGTGCCGCCAGCGCTCAGGGAGAGGCCGATCCCGGCCAGGGCGGTGGCGCCGGTGCTTGTGACGCTCCAGGCGAAGGGCGCGGTACCCCCGATGGCGCTCAGCGAAGCCTGGTAGGCGACGCCCGGCTCGGCGTCGGGCAACGACGACGTGGTGACCGTGGCCGGCGCCGTGGCCGACGTGGGCGGGAAGGCGACGGCCGTCGGTCCACTGCCCGAGCCGCTGCCCAGCAGGGTCGAGCCGGCGACCGCGTCGTCGGACGGCGTGGCACCGGCGGTGATGCTCACCGCCTGGCCGGCGTTGCCCTCCACCGCCACCACCGCCGGCCCGCCGGGGATCACGGCGATGCCGTCCGGCCCGCCGGTGGCGCTCCCCAGTGTGATGGTGGCTGTGGCCGCGGCCTTGCCCTCCTTGACCACGCTGACCGTGCCGTCGCCGTAGTTGGCCACGTAGGCGAAGATCGAGCCGCCCGATGTGCCCACGGCCACGGCGGCCGGCTCGCTGCCCGATCCGGTGCCCGAGGGGATCTGGGTCACGGCGTCGGTGGACGTGCTCACCGCGTCGACCACCCCACCGGCGAAGTCGGCCACGTACAGCGTGGTCCCGTCCGGGGTGAGGGCCGCCCCGTGGGCCTGCGGGTTCACTGTGCTGCTCTTGACCTTGGTGTTGGGCAGGCCGAACGGCGTACCGGCGACCAGCGTCGAGAGGTCGATCGGCGTGACCTCGCCGGGCTCCGAGGCCACCGCCGTACCGGCGTCGCTCACCACGTAGGCGTAGGGCGTGCCGCCCACCGTGCCCGTGGCGATGGCCGTCGGGTCGGCGGCCACGGTGATCGGGGAGCCGGCCACCGCGTCGGTGGCGGCGTCGATCACCGACACCGTGCTGTCATAGCTGTTGGCCACCAGGACGTCCTGCCCGTTCGGCGAGACGGCCAGGGCGATCGGGTTGTTGCCCACGGGTACTGTGGCCACGACGGTGCCGCTGGCCGTGTTCAGCACGCTGACCGTGCCGTCGCCGTAGTTGGCGGTGAACACCTGGTTCCCGTCCACGGCCACGGCCGAGGGCGTGCTCCCCGGACCGGTCCCGGTGGTCACCGGGTACGCGCCGCCGGTCACTTCAGTGAGGGACCCGCCTGTCCCGGCGCTCACGGCGACCACGGAGCCGTCGTTGGCGTTCACCACGTAGCCGGTCGAGTAATTGGGTGTGGCGGCGCCGGCGACACCGGCGGCCAGTAGGGGCGCGGCGCCGGCGGCGGCCAGTAGGGTGGCCGCGCCGGCG
>JASHWO010000014.1 GCA_030044045.1 Acidimicrobiales bacterium | reverse complement strand
AGGCCGCCGCCGCCCAGCGGGCCTGCTCGGGGCGGTCGACCACCGCCGCCGCCGGCCACACGTCGGCCACCACGTGGGCCAGCTCCCGCTCGGTGCCGCCGGGATTGACCGGCACCACCACCGCCCCCAGGCGCAGGGCTCCCAGGCAGGCGACGATCGAGGGCAGGGAGGCCCCGGCCGACCAGAGCAGGCGGTCGCCCGCCGCCACCCCAGCCCGGGCCAGCCGGGCGGCCACCTCGCGGGTCCGCTCCTCCAATTCGCCGGCCGTGCACCAGCGCCCGCCGCCGGCCGTCCCGCCACCACGCCCACCGTCACCCGCACCGGCGGCGCCACCGCCACCCGCACCGTCGTCCGCCGGAGCCAGCAGCACCGGGGCCGACGGGTCGGCCGCCCAGCGGGTGGCCCAGGCAGCCGGGAGGGTACCGCCGGCCGAGCGCAACGCCGCCTCCCAGGCGGTCCCCGGCGGGAGGTGCACGCTCCAGGAGCCGGCCACCACCGGCGCATCGTAGCCAGGCACCGCGCACCGGCACCCCGGCCTATCGTGTCCCCATGAGCCCCCGACGCGTCGCCATCGTCCCCCACACCCACTGGGACCGGGAGTGGTACGAGCCCTACCAGACGTTCCGGATGAACCTGGTCGACACGCTCGACGACCTGCTCGACCTGATGGAGGCCGACCCCTCCTACGCCTGTTACCTGGTCGACGGGCAGATGGCGGCGGTCGACGACTACCTGGAGGTGCGCCCCGAGGGCGAGGCCCGGATCCGGGCGCTGGCCGTCGCCGGACGGCTCACCATGGGCCCCTGGTACATCCTCATGGACGAGTTCCTGGTGTCGGGCGAGACCCTGGTACGCGACCTGCAAATGGGCCTGGCCCGGGGGGCGGCCTTCGGCGGCGCCATGGCGGTGGGCTACCTCCCGGACATGTTCGGCCACGTGGCCCAGATGCCCCAGATCCTGCGCCTGGCCGGGTTCGAGCACGCCGTGGTATGGCGGGGCGTGCCGTCGACCGTCACCCGCACCGGGTTCTGGTGGGAGGCGCCGGACGGCTCGGCGGTACGGGCCGAGTACCTACCGGTGGGCTACAGCAACGGCGCCGTGCTCCCGGACACAGCCAAGGAACTGGTGCGCCGCACCGAGGACCACGAGCACGAGATCGCCTCGTTCCTGATCGACGACCTGCTGCTCATGAACGGGTCGGACCACCTGCCGCCGCAGCCCTGGCTCGGCCGGGTGGTGGCCGAGGCCAACGCCCTGCAGGACGACTACGCCTTCGAGATCACCTCCCTGCCCGCCTACCTGGCTGGCGCCCCCACCGAGGGCCTGGAGCGCTGGCGGGGCGAGCTGCGCTCAGGCGCCCGGGCCAACGTGCTGATGGGCGTGACCTCGAACCGGGTCGACGTCAAGCGGGCGGCCGCCGTGGCCGAGCGCCAGCTCGAGCGGCGGGCCGAGCCGCTGGCCGCCCTCTTCCTGGAGCCCTCCGCCTGGCCGGGACGCCTGCTGGCGCTGGCCTGGCAGGGCATGGTCCGGAACGCCGCCCACGACTCCATCTGCGCCTGCTCCGTCGACGACGTGGTCGCCGCCGTCCTCCATCGCTACGCCGAGTCGCGCCAGATCGGCGAGGGCGTGGCCGCCCGGGCCCTCACCGTGCTCAGCCGCTCGATGGCCGAGCCCGGCCCGGTGGTGGTCAACGCCGCGCACCGGGCCCGGGCGGGCATGGTGGAGCTGGTGGTGGGGGCGGACGTGCCACCGAGCGCCGACGTGCAGGTGGTGTCCGAGCGGACTGGCCTACCCGGGTCCATGACGCTCGACGCCGATACCGTGCGCACCATCTTGGGCATGCTCCAGGGACCGAAGATCGACAACGACGCCTGGATCCAGGACGTCCGCATCGAGGAGGACGAGACCGGCATCGACCTCACCGTGGTGGTCGGACCCGAGGAGCGGCCCAACGTCCCTATCGCCGAGGCCAAGCAGGACATGTACACCCGGCTCGGCGCCCGGCCCGACGTGGCCGTGCGGGTCAGCCTGGACCAGCCGCCCATCCGCCGCATCGTGGCCCGGACGACCGCCGTCCCCGGCTTCGGGTGGCAGGCGTTCGAGCCGGCGCCGCTCGAGCACCCGGTCACCGTGGAGGAGGCAGCCGGCGAGGACGGCACCCCGGGCGAGGTCGTGCTGTCCAACGGCCTGGTCACCGTGGCCGTCGACCCGGCCACCGGCACCTTCGCCGTGGACGGGCTGGCCGGGTTCGGCCGGTTGGTGGACGGGGGCGACCTGGGCGACTCCTACAACTACTCCCCGCCGCGCTCGGACCACCTGGTCGACACCCCGGAGCGGGTCACGGTGGCGGTGGGCGACCGGGGCCCGGTGCGGGCCACCGCCGTGGTCACCGCCACCTACCGCTGGCCGGACCACGTGAAGGGCGGCTCGCAGGACCGCCAGGGCGAGCACCTGGTCGAGGTGGTGACCACCGTCGAGATCCGGGCCGACGAGTGGCCGGTCCGGGTCACCACCGCCTTCGTGAACCCGTCGCGGGACCACCGGCTCCGGGTGCACCTGCCGCTCCCCGAGCCGGCCCGGGCCTCGGTGGCGGAGTGCGCCTTCACCGCGGTGACCCGGGGCCTCGCTGCCGAGGGCCGGGTGGACGAATTCGGGCTGCCCACCTTCCCGGCCCGCCGATTCGTGCAGGCCGGCGGCTTGACCGTGGTCTGCGACGGGGTGACCGAGTACGAGCTCGTCGACCTGGAGGACGAAGGCGACGGGGACGGAGGGGACGGCACCACGGCGCGCACTCTGGCCCTCACCCTCCTGCGCTCGACCGGGATGCTGTCGCGGGTAGGCATGGCCTACCGGCCCCTCCCGGCCGGGCCCCTCACCCCGGTGGAGGGATTGCAGCTCGTGGGCCGGCCGATCGAGGCCCGCTACGCGATGACCCTGGGCGAGGTCGACCCCTGGGTCCTGGCCGACGACGTGCTCCTCCCCCTGGAGGCGGTGCCCTCCCTAGGCGGGGGCTCGCGGCCGGCCCGGGGCAGCGCCCTGGAGGTGGAGGGCGCCGAGGTCACGGCGGTACGCCGCGAGGCCGGGGTGCTGGAGGTGCGGGTGTGCAACCCGCGGCCGACGCCGGCCACCGTACGCACCGGGGGCCGGGAGGGCTGGCTGGTCGACCTGCGGGGGCGGGCGCTGGAGCACTTCGGCAGCGACGGCTTCGAGCTACGCCCCCACGGCATCGCCACCTTCCGCCTGCCCGGCGCCTGACGGGGACGCTGCCGAGCCGGCATCGGGTGGGGGCACGCCGGCATCGTGGGCCGGCGCCCGGGGCGGGCGGCCCCCGCCCAGCAGCAGCCGCTCCCCCGCCTCCCGCAGCTCGTCCAGGTCGCGCAGCACCTCCGTCCACCGCTCCCAGCGCACGCCGCGCTGCCGGTCGGCACCGCCGTCGTCGGCGGCACCCTCCTGCCCTTTCCGGGCAGCACGCCAGAGCTGCACCCGCCCGAGGTCCTTCAGCACCCGCGGGCGGAGCGGCCGGCCCACGAGCTCGTCGCCGGCCTCGGCGGCCAACCGCTGGTGGAGCTCGTCGGACATGAGGACCGTGCCCGGCCGGGCGATGTTCACGATGCGGTGCGAGAGGTTCACGGCCGGGCCGAAGTAGTCGCCGTCGTGCACCAGCACCGGACCGAAGGCCAGCCCGACCCGCACGTCCGAGAGGAGCTCGTCGTCGGCGTAGGCCTCGGCCAGCCCCAGCCCGATGCGGGCCGCCGCCGCCGCCGACTCCACCACGAACATCACCTCGTCGCCGATCATCTTGACCACCCGCCCCCCGAGGCCGGTCACGATGTCGTGTGAGATCTCCTCGAACCGCCGCACCACCGTCGCCAGCTCGTCCTGGCCGAGGTGCTGGCTCAGGAGGGTGAACCCCACCATGTCGGCGAAGCCCACGGCCACCAGCGGCCCGGTGGCCGAGCCACGGCTGCTGGCCCGGAGCAGCGTGGTGCGCCGGGTGGCCGCCTGCACGTGGCGCCGCCAGACCAGCTCCAGCAGCCAGGCCATGGCCGGCACCGTCTCCCCGGCCATGCTGGCGAAGGCGTCGGCGGCCAGCACGTCGTCCTGTTCCGGGTCGACGGAGAACGAGCCCGACGCCATCTCCGCCTCGGCGATGCGGGCCATCGAGGAACCGATGACCCGGGCCAGCTGCAGGGCGGTGTCCACCTCCGTGGTGCCCGCCTGCACCATGGCCTGGAACAGCCCGATGGCTTGGACGTCGAGGTCGGTGAAGGCCGGGTCGTCCTCGGGCACGTCGAGGAACCCGAGAGCTCGCCAGAACCGCCGCAACTGGTCGGCCGGGAGCCCGGTGGTCTCGGCCACCTGGCCGGCGGTGTAGCGCCGGGTCGCCGGCACCAGCAACCGGTCTACGGCCAGCAGGTCCAGCACCCCGTCGGCCACCGCCCGGTCGATCTCCTCGTCGGTGGCGCCGGCGGCCAGCAGCAGCCCCCGCACGTGAGCCAGGGCCTGCGCCCGGTCCCGGTCCCGGTCGGCGCCGGTCACCGGGGACGGCCCCCCAGCAGGTCACCCCACTCGGAGCGGGCCGGGCGCTCCATCAGCGCGCTCAGCGCGGCGTGGGGCGAGGTCTCGCCGGCCACGATGGAAGCCACCTGCTCGGCGATGGGCAGCTCCACCCCGTGGCGCCGGGCCAGCGCCACCAGCGGCCCCGCCGTGCCCACCCCTTCGGCCACCATCCGCATGCC
>JASHWO010000176.1 GCA_030044045.1 Acidimicrobiales bacterium | reverse complement strand
GAGGCCCTCCTGGGCCTGGCCGCTTACCGCTACCTGGCCGAGCGGCTGGGCAATACCGCCCAGGCCCAGTGGGCGGCCCAGGAGTACTCGAGCCTGCTCTCGGCCACCGACACCACCCTCGACGCCACCATCGCCCGTTACCACCTGGATTACCTGCCCTGCTCGATGCTGGCCCCCGACACCGCCGACCGTTGCTCGGACCCGGAGGATGCCAACTGGACCTCGCCGCTGGGCCAGTGGGCCTGGGAGGCACCGCTCTTCGGCTCGCCGGCCACCGGGCCGGGGGTCACCATGATCGACGCCACCTACGACTTCGGCTTCGGTCGGCTGAAGGGCACCCTCCCGGCGGGGACCACCGGCGGCTTCCCCGGCGACTACTACGCCAGCGGCTACGACGCCGCCGAGGGCATCGCCGGGCTGGCCAGTCGCCACCACCGGGACCAGTCGATCCTCGACTACGAGTTCATGGTGGCCGACGACCAGAGCGGGCCCTACTCGTGGTGGGAGAGCTCGTCGGCCCCGTCGGGGCACGACCCGTGGGCCGGGCGCCATCCGGCGTCCGGCCAGGGCTCGTCGCCCCACGCCTGGGGCATGGCCGGGGCCAACGAGGGGTTGCTCGACTCGCTGGTGGCCGAGCGGTCCGACGGGGCGTTGGTGGTGGGGCGGGGCGTGCCCGCTGCCTGGCTGGCTGCCGGCAAGGGCTTCTCGGTCTCCGGGTACCCCACCGCCGGCGGCCGCCGGGCCCGGCTGGCCGTGACCTCGACCGGGGGATCGGTGACCCTCACCCTGGGGGGCGGGCTGCCGCCGGGGCGGATCCTGTTCCAGCTCCCGTCCTTCGTGGACGACGTGGCCAGCACCACCGCCGGCACGGTGGACCAGGCCACCGGCACCGTGTCCCTGCCGCCCGGCACCCGGACGGTCACCGTGACCTTCCGCCACCCGCCGGCGTAGCACCACCTGCTGGCGCCGCGGTCCCGTCGAAGCCTCGCCAGGACCTGGCGGAGCGTCTGGGTGCACCAGGCCGGCTGCGTCGTTCGGCGGGCTACAGCAGCCGGAGCTGCTCGGCGGCGGGCGGCGGCGGGGGCCGTCGCGTGATGGTGACCGCACGGCGGGCCTCCAGGAAGGGCACGGCCTGGCCATCGTCGCCGGCACCGGCACCAGTGCCGGCATCGTCGGCAGCAGCAGCGGCGGCTCCGCCGACCAGGGCGGCCAGCCGGACCTGCTCCCGCTTCGGCTGGTAGGCGCCCCGCCGGAACCGCCGCTCGTAGAGGGGCACCAGATCCGGCCGGTGGGCGGCCAGCCAGGCCAGGTAGTGCTCCCGCACCCCCGGCCGCAGGTGGAGGCCGATGGCCGATACGGAGACGGCGCCGGCCTCCCGGCAGGCCGCGGCCACCGCCCGCACCTGCTCGTCGCCGTCCGAGAGGCCGGGGAGGACCGGCGCCACCAGCACGCCGCAGGGGATGCCAGCTTCGTTCAGCTTGCGCACGGCCGTGAGCCGCCGCTCCGGCGGGGGCGTGCCCGGCTCGGTCAGCCGCCAGACCTCCCGGTCCAGGGTGCCGATGGAGAGGTCGAGCCGGACCGGGGTACGCCGGGCCGCCGCCACCAGCAGGTCGAGGTCGCGCAGGACGAGGGTGGACTTGGTGAGGATGCTGAACGGGTTCCGGTGCTCGGCCAGCACCCGCACGATCCCCTGGGTCAGGTGGTACTTGCCCTCGGCGTGCTGGTAGGGGTCGGTGTTGGTGCCCATGGCGATGTGGTCGCCGGCCCACCGGGGCGAGCGCAGTTCGGCCCGCAGCCGCTCCACCGCGTTGACCTTCACCACGATCCGGCGCTCGAAGTCCTCGCCGATGCCCAGCCCCAGGTAGTCGTGGGTGGGCCGGGCGAAGCAGTTGTGGCTGATCACCCCGTCGGAGACGAAGTCCCCGGTGCCGGTGGTCATGTCGTAGAGCGGCAAATCCATGCCCAGCGGCTCTACGGACACCACCCGGCGCCGGCGCGTCGCCTTCAGTGCCGTCCCGTCGATCGACCGCTTCCTGGTGAGAGCCGGGTCGACGGTGTGGAAGAAACGGAGGTGCTCGGCCAGGCCGCCGCGGATGCGGATGTACGCGAGCCCATTGGCATGGTTTGAGACCTCCATCGCGTAGTCGAAGCCGAACCGGCGCAAGGAGGTGGTGATCCGCACCAGGAGGTGCGGGTCGGTGTCGGCGAACCGGAGGATGCCCCGGCTGTAGCTGCCTTCGGCGTCGAAGATCCCGGCCAGGAACCCCTTGACCCACTCGTCGGACATGACAGGGCCCCACTCGATCAGCTCACCGATGGCCTGCACGCCGGCCCGGGTGCTGTGCAGGATGGCGTCCATCTGCTTGGTGGTGGCCGTGGCCGGCTGGAAGCAGCGTTCCCGGGTGGGGATGCCGGTGGCGGCCAGGTATGCCGCGGTTCGCCGCAGGCCCTCGGGATCGACCAGGGCCAGGCGGAAGGCGTGCACCGTCCGGCGCTTCTCGGGCCCGTAGGCGTACGAGCCGAGGGTGCCGTCGCCCCGGATCATCCCGCACAGGTAGCCCCGCCGGTAGTCGGCGTCGTGGGCCGGCCCGGCGGCGAACCGGCCGGTGCCCAGCAGCGTGTTGTTGGTGGTCAGGTGCGGTCGCTGGCCTTCGCCGCAGCCGGTCCCCGTGACATGCTTCCAGCCCTGGTCGGAGAGGAAGCGATGGTCGCCGCTGGTGACCAGCTCGGTCCCGTCGTCCAGGGCGGTGCGGTAGGCCGGCTGCACCGTGGACCAATGGTCCAGGACCTCGGTCACGGCATACCGGCGGTAACTGCCCCGCCGCACGGTCCCGTAGACCAGGTCTCCCTGGCGGACCTCGGCCATGGGCTTGGTCGTGCCGTCGCCCATGAGGATGGGCGTGTCCCCGCCGGCGCAGTAGGAGCACGCATGACTGCAGCCCCGGTAGGGGTTGATGGTGTAGCGGAAAGGCATGCGGCTGGTGGCGGGTACCCGGTTGACGATCGAACGGGCGTTGACGTGGAGGAACTCCATCCCCCGGAACTCCCCGGTGCCCACGTGGCGGGTGGCGGCCGTCTCGTCGGGGAAGAGCGCGCCCTCGCTGTCCTCCTCGGCCAGATGCCAGCGGAAGCTGCCGTCGCGGTCGGCCTGCGGTGCCACCGCGCCCAGTATAGCGAACGTGTGTTCGTACCACACCGCCGTTGGTCGTGGCTGCCCGACCTGGGACGGGCAGTGCCGCAGCGTCCCCCGGCCGCCGACCGGGCGGCAGTAGCCTGGTCTGACCGTGGTGACGAGGGCGTGGTGACCACCAGGGGCAGCTCGACGGCGAGCCGTTCCGGCGCCCGGCCGGCACCCAGGTCCGGGGGTTCGGGCCGGGCCCGGCCGGTGGCTGCCGCGCCCG
>JASHWO010000175.1 GCA_030044045.1 Acidimicrobiales bacterium | reverse complement strand
GGGTGGGGGTGGGGGTGGGGCACCGTTGCCCGACGCGGCGGGCGGCGGTGGGCGGTGGGCGGCGATCCAACGGCCCTCGACCACCGCCTCGGCGATCACCCGGCACATGAGCGTGCCCGAGCGGATGGCGTCGTCGTTGCCGGGGATCACGAAGTCGATGACGTCGGGGTCGCAGTTCGTGTCCACCACCGCCACCACCGGCAGGCCCAGCTTGTTCGCCTCGGTGACGGCGATGTGCTCCTTCTTCGTGTCGATGACGAAGATCGCGTCCGGCGGGCCCTGCAGGTGGCGGATGCCACCCAGGTTGCGCTCGAGCTTCTCGAGCTCGCGCTCGTTCATGAGCGCCTCTTTCTTCGGCATGGCATCGAAGTCCCCGGCGGCCTGCATGGCCCGGAGCTCCTGCATGCGCTTCACCCGGCCGGACACGGTGGTGAAGTTGGTCAGCATCCCGCCCAGCCAGCGCTGGTTCACGTAGGGCATCCCGCAGGCGGTGGCGAAGTCGGCCACCGGGCCCTGGGTCTGCTTCTTCGTGCCCACGAAGAGCACGTTGCCCCCGCCGGCCACCAGGTCCCGCACGTGGGAGTAGGCGGCGTCGATCCCCTCCAGGGTCTTGCGCAGGTCGATCAGGTAGATCCCGTTGCGCTCGCCCAGGATGTAGCGGCGCATCTTCGGGTTCCACCGCCGGGTCTGGTGGCCGAAGTGCACCCCGGCCCCCAGCAGTTGCCGCATCGTGACGACGGCCATGCTCCCTCTTTCCTCCGATCGGTTGTCCTTCCCCGGGCGCAGCACCCCTGGCGGGGCGACCGTGGAACGCGCTCAGGTGCAAGCTCTCGTGACGTGGTCCCCACCGGACGGCGAGGCAGGTAGAGACTACTCGGTGCCCGGCCGGCCTGCGACCGACAGGCCTGGCCGTCAGGCCCGCGGGTGGGTGCTCTCGTAGACCCGGCGGAGCCGCTCCTTGCTCACGTGGGTGTACACCTGGGTCGTCTGGAGGCTGGCGTGGCCGAGCAGCTCCTGGACCACCCGCAGGTCGGCCCCGCCGTCGAGCAGGTGGGTGGCGAAGCTGTGGCGCAGGGCGTGGGGGTGGGTCGGCACCGGCGAGCGCCGGTCCAGGATGCGGCGGACGTCGCGCGGCCCCAGGCGCCGCCCCCGACGGTTCAAGAATACGGCGTCGGGCGGGCCCTCCGGCCGGGCCAGCAGCGGCCGGCCCTCGGGAGCCAGCCACCGGGCCAGGGCCCCGGCGCAACGCTCGTGCACCGGCAGGCGGCGCTCCTTGTCGCCCTTGCCCCGCACCAGCACGGTGCGGGCAGCCAGGTCCACCCCCGGCCGGTCGAGCCCGCACAGCTCCGACACCCGCAGCCCGGCGGCGTAGAGCAGCTCGAGCACGGCGTCGTCCCGCCGGGCCAGGGCCTCCTGCAGCGGATTGCCGGCCCGGCCGGGTGCCGATGCGGGTGCCGGTTCCGGTTCACCGCCGCCGCCGCTGCCGCCGCCGCCCTCGCTGGCGGCCGCGGACGGCCCGCGCCCGTCCAGGAGCGCCGACAGATCCCGGTGGGAGAGGACCTTCGGGAGGCGCCCGTCGGCGGTCGGTGCCGAGAGCCGGCGGGCCGGGTCCACTGCCACCAGGCCCTGCCGGCGACACCAGGCGAAGTACGCCCGCAACGCCGCCGCCTTCCGGGCCACCGTGGCCCGGGCGTAGCGCAGGGTGCCCAGGTAGGCCAGGTAGCGCCGGAGCAGGACCCGGTCCACCCCCTCCGGCCCTTCCACCCCGGCCCGGGCGGCCCAGCCGGCGAAGGTCGACACGTCGGACCGGTAAGCCCGGACGGTCTCCGGCGATCGCCCGCCGATCGAGCGGACGAAGCCCTCCACCTGCCAGGACGCGGCGGGAGCGGCCATCCGTCCACGGTACCGCCAAGGCGGGGCGGGGCCGTGACCACGCGCCGGGTGCCGCGGGTTCCCCGCTACCTGACGGTAACGTCGTGCCGGTCGCTCGCGCATCACCCGGACCAGGGGGCGGGGGTCCGACGGAGGAGGTCGAGGCATGGGTCGATCGATGGACCGCCGCTCGTTCCTGGCGCGATCGGTAGCCACCGCCGCCGGCCTGGCCGCCGGCAACCTGCTCCTCACCGCGGCGACCGGGAGGACGGCCGGAGCCTCCCGGACCAACGGGCCCGGCCATCACGGCGTCTCGTCGGCCCAGCCGAAGGTGGGCGGCTCGCTGGTCCTCGGCACCACCGCGGAGGAACAGGGCTTCAACGCCGCCACCGACCGCTTCGACAACGTCGGGGTGATGCACGCCCGCACGGTGTTCGACCCCCTGACCATCGTCACCGCCGACGGGGGATGGGCCCCGTACCTGGCCCGCTCGCTCACCCCGGACCCCGGCTACACCTCCTGGACGATCACCCTGCGGCCGACAGTCCTCTTCCACGACGGGAGGCCCTGCGACGGCGCCGCCCTCCTCCTGAACCTGCAGACCTACCTGGCTGCCCCGGTCACCGGCCTCGGCCTCCGGCCGATGGTGGCCACACTGCGACAGGTCGGCCCGCTCAGCGTGCAGGTCGACCTGCAGCAGCCGTGGGTGCCGTTCCCGTACTACCTGGCCGGGGGGATCGGCGGGCAGGTGGCCTGGGTGATGGCCCCGTCCATGATCAAGGCCAAGACAGGCGGGACCGACCACCCGGTGGGCACCGGGCCCTTCGCCTTCACACGGTGGATCCCCGACACACACTTCACCGCCACCCGGTGGCGCCACTACTGGCGCAAGGGCCTTCCCTACCTGGACCGCATCACCTACAAGCCGATCGTCGACGACACGAGCCGGGCCGACGCCCTGGAGTCGGGCACCATCGACCTGATGGTGACCGACGCTCCCCAGAACATCGTCGCCTACCGGGGATCGCCGCAGTGGTCCTACGTCGACGACAGCGGCCCGGTGGTGGGCGAGCCGACAGTGGGCTGCCTGCTGCTGAACAAGTCCAAGCCCCCGTTCGACACAGCCACAGTGCGCCTGGCGGCGGCCAAGGCGGTGACACGCCACGCCTACGACCGGGTGGTCGACCTGGGCATCGACGCGGTGTCCGACGGCCTGTTCGTGCCCGGCACCCCGTACTACGCCAAGACCACGCTCCCCGGCTACGACCCGGCCGGCGCCCGCGCCCTGCTGGCCAAGGTCCGCGCCCGGACGGGCCGGCGGCCGTCCTTCGCCCTCAGCACCACCGACAGCTCGTCGGTCGAGCGGGCCGCCACATACGTCCAGGAACGGTTCCAATCGGTCGGCTTCGCGGTGACCAAGACCGTCGTCCTGCAGAACGAGCTGATCGACGACGCCCTCCGGGGCGACTTCCAAGCCTCGCTCTGGCGGCAGTTCGGCGCCGTCGACCCTGACCTGAACTACGTGTTCTGGAGCCCGACCACCATCTCGCCAACCCTGTCGCTGAACATGGCCCGCAACGACGATCCGCGCATCGAGACCGCGCTCCAGGCGGGCCGGACCAGCACCACAGCCCACGTCCGGTACCGGGCCTACCAGGACGTGAACGAGTACCTGGCCCAGGATCTCCCCTACCTCTGGGCCACACGGACCATCTGGGCCGTGGTGGCCCATCCGGACGTGCAGAACTTCGCCGCCCCCACCACGCCCTCCGGTGCCAGGGCGTATGGTTTCAGCGGTGGGTCGATCTGGCCCACGCAGATCTGGCGCACGTAGAGGCCCAGCGGATAGGCAGCGTGGATCAGGGAGCCGTTCATCCAGGCAAGCAGCGAAAGGCGGAGGAGGAAGGCCATGTCGGAGCCATGGACGACTGACGACGACGCCGCGCCGCGCCGGCTGGGGGACGGCGAGCCCGCGCCGCCTGTCCGCTGGGCCTCTTAGCCGGAGGGACGGAAGCGGGTGAGTAGCCGCATCCTGGTGGTGGAGGACGACGAGCGCATCCGTACGTCCATGCGGCTCGCCCTGGAGGGCGAGGGCTACGAGATCGACGAGGCCGGTAGCGGGGAGGACGCCCTCGACCGGTTCGCCGCCGAGGCCCCCGACGTGGCCCTGATCGACCTCATGCTCCCGGGGATGGACGGCTTCGAGTGCTGCCGGGCGCTGCGCCGGCAGAGCGCGGTGCCCATCATCATCGTCACCGCCCGCACCGACACCCACGACGTGGTGGCCGGGCTGGAGGCGGGCGCCGACGACTACGTGACCAAGCCGTTCGTGGCCAAGGAGCTGGGCGCCCGCATCCGCGCCCTCCTACGCCGGGCCCGGCCGGCCGAGGAGGAGGCCACCGTCCTGGCCTTCGGCGACCACGAGCTCCTACCTGAGCAGGGCGTGCTGCGCACCCGGGACGGCGCCGAGATCCACTGCACCCGGACCGAGTTCCGCCTGCTCTGCGAGCTGGCGGCCAACTC
>JASHWO010000174.1 GCA_030044045.1 Acidimicrobiales bacterium | reverse complement strand
CCGATCACCCCCCGCTGGAGCTCGACCGTCAGCACCGCGGTGGGCAGGGGAGGAACCGGCGGACGCCCACCACCCGTCCCGGCCTGCCCGGCCAGCAACGCCGGCAGGCTGATGCTCACCCGGACGCCCCGGACGCCCCGGACGCCCCGGACGCCCCGGACGCCCCGGCCACCTGCACCGTGCCGTCGCGGTTGCCGGCCTCGATCACGCCGGCCGCCCAGCGGTAGTCGGGCTTGCCGCTGGGGGAGCGTTGGATCTCGGCCACCGTGTGCAGCCGGCGCGGCAGCTTGTAGCCGGCGACGGCCGTCCGGCAGTGCTCCTGGATGTCCTCCAGGGTGGGGGCCCGGCCGGGCCGCGGCTGGACGATGGCGGCCACCGTCTGGCCCCAGCGCTCGTCGGGGGCGCCCACCACGATGGCGTCCATCACCTCGGGGTGGGAGCGGACCGCCGACTCCACCTCCTCGGGGAAGATCTTCTCGCCGCCGGAGTTGATGACCACCGAGCCCCGGCCGAGCAGGGTCACCGAGCCGTCGGCCTCCACCGTGGCGAAGTCGCCGGGCATCACGTAGCGGACCCCGTCCACGGTGACGAACACCTCGGCCGTCTTGACCGGGTCGTTGTAGTAGCCGAGGGGGATGTCGCCGGAGCGGGCGATCTTGCCGATCGCCCCCGAGCCCGGGGCCACCGGCCGGAGCTGCTCGTCGAGCACCACGGTCTCGCCCAGCACGTGCACGGTGGGGCCGCTGCGCATCGCCGTGTTGCCCTTGCCGATCACGGTCAGGCCGTTGTTGCCGCTCTCCGAGGAGCCGATGGCGTCGGTGATGAGGATGTCCGGCAGGTGGGCGAAGAACTGGTCCTTGACCGGGGCCGAGAACAGGGCGGCCGACGAGACCACCGCCACCAGCGACGAGAGGTCGTACCGGGCGCCCAGGTCGTCCAGCGCCTCCACCAGCGGCTTGGCCATGGCGTCGCCGGTGACCATGAGCGAGTTGACGGCCTCCCGCTCCACCAGCCGCCAGACCTCGTGCGGGTCGAACCGGGCGGTCAGCACGATCTTGGCGCCCACGAAGCTCTGCCCCATGACCGCCCACTGGGTGGCGCCGTGCATTAGCGGGGCGATGGGCAGGAAGGTCAACGCCCCGTCCCGCCCCTTCTCCACCATCTCCTCGGGCCGCTCGACCCTGGTGTTGGCCAGGGGGTCGGTGCCCCCGCCCAGGGCGTAGAAGACGTCCTGGTGGCGCCAGACCACCCCCTTGGGCAGGCCGGTGGTGCCGCCGGTGTAGAGCACGTAGCGGTCGTCGGGGGAGCGGGGCCCGAAATCCCGGTCCGGGCTGGCCGAGGCCAGGGCCTCCTCGTAGCGGACGGCGCCCGGCGGGGCATCCTCCCCGGTGCCGTCGTCCACCACCAGCACGTGCTCGACGGTGGTCAGATCCGGCAGCAGGGCCGCCACCCGGGGGGAGAACTCCCGCTGGTGGACGAGGGCCTTCAGGTCGGCGTTGGTGAAGAGGTAGCGGAGCTCGTCCTCCACGTAGCGGTAGTTGATGTTGATCCACACCGCCCGGATCTTGAACACGGCCCAGGCCGTCTCCACCCACTCCACGCAGTTGTAGGCGTAGATGCCCACGTGGTCGCCGGGCCCGATGCCCTGGGCGGCCAGGTGGTGGGCCAGGCGGTTGGCCCGGGCCTCCATCTCGGCGTAGGTCCGGCGGGCCTCGCCGGCCACCAGGTACTGGCGTTCGGGGAAGGCGTCGACCGCCGCTTCGAACAGGTCCGCCAGGTTGAATTCCATGGGCTCGCGATTAGAACAGGTTCTCGTCTGGGCGGCAACCGCCCCCCGGGCGGGTCGTCTCAGGTGTCAACGGCCGGCGGGGGGCAGGGGCCCCACGCATCGGAGGAGCCCGGGGTCGGGGCCCCGGGCGGGTCGTCTCAGGTGTCAGCCCACTCGGCCACCTCGTGCTGGTGGCGGCGGTAGTCCACCTTGCCGTTCGGCGAGCGGCCGATCGTGGGGACCAGGCGCACCCGGCGAGGCGCCTTGAAGCCGGCCAGCCGGGCCTTCACGTGATCGACCAGCGCCTGCTCGTCGGGGTACGCGCCGGGCACTGGCTCGACCACGGCCACCACCTGCTCGCCGAACCGCTCGTCGGGTACGCCCACCACCACGGCGTCCCGGACGTCGGGGTGGGTCTTCAACGCCTCCTCGACCTCCTCGGGGAAGACCTTCTCCCCGGCGGTGTTGATCACCACCGACCCCCGGCCCAGCAGGTGGATGGTGCCGTCCGGTCGCACCTGGGCGTAGTCGCCGGGCACGGCGTAGCGCACGCCGTCGATCTCCCGGAACGTGCTGGCCGAGCGTTCCGGGTCCTTGTAGTACCCGAGAGGGTTCCGTCCCCCGAGGGCCAGGACCCCCACCTCGTCCGAGCCGGGCTCGAGCGGCTGGTCCTGGGCTCCGAGCACCGTCACCTCGGGACCCAGCGCGAACTCCGCCGTACGGGCAGCGGTGCCGGCCGACGAGACGGAGGTGCCCATGCCCACCGCCTCGGTGGAGGAGAAGGCGTCGATCAGCAGCATCCCCGGGTGGTGCCGTAACAGCCCTCGCTTCACGTCCTCGCTCCACATGGCCCCGGACGAGACGATGCCCACCAGCGAGGAGAGGTCCCAGCGGCCGGGCTCGGCGTCGAGCGCGGCCAGCATCGGCCGGGCGAAAGGGTCGCCCACGATGACCAGCCCGTTCACCCGCTGGCGAACCACGGTGTCGAACAGCTCCACCGGGTCCAGGCGGCGACCCTCGAGGAGGACCACCTTGCCGCCCTCGCTCAGGCACTCGTCGGCGGTGAACCCGCCGGTGCCGTGCATCAGGGGACAGGCCGGGAGGAGGACCGCCCCGGGGCCGTTCCGGGCCAGTGTCCGCCGGACGGCAGCCACGCCGCCCCCCTCCGGGTAGCGCCGGAAGCCGGCGGCGTTCATCCGGGCGAAGAGGTCGTCCTGGCGCCACATCACGCCCTTTGGCAGGCCGGTGGTGCCGCCGGTGTAGACGAGCACCAGGTCGTCGGCGCTGCGGCCCCACGGAGCGGCCACCCGCCCACCGGCCGACGTGACCGCCGCCTCGTAAGGCGTGGCCCACCCGGGGCACGGGCCGGACCCGTCGTCCACCCACAGCCAGCCCCGGACCCAGGGCACCCGGGCCCGCACCCGGTCGACCCGCTCGGCGAAGGCGCCGTGGAAAGCCACGGCCACCGCGTCGGCGTTGTCCCACAGGTAGGCCAGCTCGTCGTCGACGTAGCGGTAGTTCGTGTTGACTGGCACCAGGCTCACCTTGGTGGCGGCGAAGGTGACCTCCAGGTACTCCGGGCAGTTGTAGAGGTAGAGGGCCACCTTGTCCTGTCGGGACAGGCCGAGGTCCAGCAGCCAGCGGGCCACCCCGTCGGCCCGGCGGTCGAGCTCGGACCAGGTCAGCTCCTGCCGGCCCTGGGCCAGGGCCGGGGCGCCGGGGAGCTCGTCGGCCACCGCCTCCCAGACATCTGCGTAGTTCCAGCCGGACACGGTCACCTGCACCATCCTCTGCCCGTCGCCGCCCGGTGGCGGCCGCTCGCCGGCGAGCCTACGTGGCAGGTGCCCGCCGGCGGCCGGCACCTACGGGGGTTGGCGGCTCGCCGGCACCGGAAATCCGGTAGTGGCGGCCCGCCCTTTCCCCAGCCGCCCCCACCACCTATCATGTGGCGATCGACTCAATACCACCCGGATATTGCGGCGACGATTACCCGGACGCCCGGTGGGGCGATCGGGGGGAGAGGTGAGGTACCTGGGAGTTTGGCAGTAGGCTGCCGGCAGAGTGTTCATCTGCTCCGCAAGCAGCATGGTCCACGTGGTCGGGCGGCTATTCGGACATGGAAGCCAAATGACATTGCTGTACTACGAGCGAGCACTCCGGTGAGCCGGGGTGCGGGAAGCAGCGGATGATGGTATCGACGGTTGACAACGAGATCGCCAGCGCGCCGGCGTCGCCGGCCCGCGCGCGCGCTCGGGCCAGCCGCCGGTTCCGCCCGCGGGACGCTGGCCCGGTGCCGGACGGGCTGATCGCCCGGAACCGCGAGCTCTCCCACATCGACGAGCTCCTCTGGCAGGCCCGTCGCGGGTCGGGCGGGGTGATGGCCCTCCACGGCGAGCCCGGCGTCGGCAAGACGGTGCTGGTGGAGGCGGCGGTGGCCCGGGCCACCGAGTTCCGGATCGTCCAGGTCCGGGGCACGGCGCCCGGCGGCGGCACGGTGGACCCCGGGGCCTGGCCGGCGCCCCTGGGCGAGCTGGCCGGTTGCCTGGACGACTTCGTGGTGACGCCGCCGGGGCTGGCCGTGGAGGACCGGTCCGGGGGCGCACCGGTGCCGCCGCCGGCGGCGGGCGCGGTGGCGGCGGTGGCCGACGGCCTGCGGGCCATGAGCGAGTCGGCCGGTGCCCCGGTGCTGGTGACGGTGGACGACTGCCAGTCCCTCCCCGCCGGGTTCGTCGACGCCCTGGCCGGGGCCGTGACCACGCACCTGCGCGAGGAGCCGGTGTGCCTGGTGCTCGCCTGGCGGGACTCGCCGCACCTGGCCCCCTTCCGCCTGGCCAGCCGGAACGTGCCGCAGCACCGCCTGGGTGGCCTGACCCTCGGCCAGGCGGTGGAGCTGCTGTCGGCCCGTTTCGACCAGCTCCCGGCGGAGGCGGTCATGAGCCAGCTGGTGGTGCACAGCGCCGGGAATCCGCTGGCCCTGGCTGACGCCTACGCCCGCCTGACCCCCGAGCAGCTCGGTGGCTGGCACCCGCTACCCGACCCGTTGCCGGTGGGGGAGGTGGTGGTCGAAGCCTTCGACGTGGTGCGCCGCTTCCCCGCCGAGACCCGCCGGGCCCTGGCCGCCGCCGCCGCCGCCCACGTGCCGCGGGACGTGCTGCTGGCCACCCTGCGCGAGCTGGGCGCGGA
>JASHWO010000173.1 GCA_030044045.1 Acidimicrobiales bacterium | reverse complement strand
GCCACCACGTACAGGTGGCTGGAGAGGTCCGGGCCGAAGGCCACGGTGGAGGCGTCGAGCTCCAGCAGCAGCGTGCCGTCGGGTCCCCGGGAGGCCACCACCGCCGTGGCCCCGGGGGTGAAGCCGTGCTCGTCGAGGTAGGCCAGGGCCGACATGTCCAGCTCGACCTGCTCGCTGATGCGGGCCAGGCGGACGGTGGTGCCCGGCGCGGCGTCGGCCAACGGCACCTGCCCGTCGGCAGTGGCCGGCGACGCCGACCCGGGGATCGGGTTGCCGTGGGGGCACGTGCCGGGGTCCCCGAGCAGGAGCACCAGGCGGGCCTCCACCTCGTCGGAGATGACGTGCTCCCAACGACCGGCCTCCCGGTGCACCTTGTGCCACTCGAGCCCGATCACGTCGACCAGTAGCCGTTCGGCCAGGCGGTGCTTGCGCACCACCTTGCAGGCCAGGGTCGATCCCTTCGGGGTGAGCTCGACCACGCGCCCGGCCCGCCGCACGTAGCCCTCGGCGACCAGGCGGTCGAGCATCTCGGACACGGACGGCGCCGAGTGGCCCAGCCGCTCGGCGATACGGGCCTGGATGACCGGGACGCCCTCCTCCTGGAGGGAGTGGACGGTCTCGAGGTACTCCTCTACCGGGGGGTGGTACCCGCTCTCCACGGCCGGATCCTACCGGGGCTGCGGGCCCCCAACGCCTGGCGGCTCAGCTCCCGGTGAGCTCCGGGGGTGCGGGCGTGCCGGAGCCGCCGGTGCCGAGCTGGGCCTTCATGGCCGCCAGCTCCTTGTCGACCTCGGCCGACTGCCCCGCCTCGTCCAGCTCCTTCTGGATGTCGTCCGTGCTACCGCCCACGTCCTCCAGCACTCCCGACTGGAGCAGCTCGTCCACCGCACCGGCATGAGCCTGCATCTGGGCGATCTTGTCCTGGGCCCGCTGCAGCTCGGCACCCGAGTCGCCGAAGGTCTTGGAGATCCCGGCGACGCTCTCGTCCACCGAGCTCACCGCC
This sequence comes from Acidimicrobiales bacterium, assembly GCA_030044045.1. The sequence continues at coordinate 1,656 of JASHWO010000173.1, read as the reverse complement.
TTGGCCGCGCTGTACTGGGCCTTCATGACCTCCTTCTGGGTGCGGAAGTCGTTGACCTTCTTCTGCAGCGCGTCCAGCGTGTGCTCGAGCTTCTCCTCCTGGTCGGAGAGCTGCTGATGCTGGGGATCCATGCCGTCGATCTGCGCTTGGGCGGCCGCCTTGCGCGACAGCGCCTCCTTGGCCAGGTCCTCGTTGCCCTGGGCCAGCGCCGCCTTGGCCTGGTCCTGGAGATGGTCCACCGAGTGCTGCAGCTGCTGCTCCTGCAGCTCGATCTGGCGCCGCGAGGCGGCGATGTCCACCAGGGCCCGCTTCACCTGGGTGATCTGGTCGAGCATCTGCTCGTAGGAGAGGTCGAGCATCTCGTCGGGCTTCTCGGCGGCGTCCAACGCCTTGTTGGCCTTGGCCTCGAGGATCTGGTGCGCCCGCTGGAAGAGGGTCATGGCCGTGTGCTCCTTGTCGCAAGGTGCCCGCCGGGTGCCCGGCCGGTCTCGCTCGTACGCTACCGCCCGCGGGACGGAGCCGGACGGCGACGCGGCCCGCCGGCGCTCAGCCGGACCGGCCCCCGTGGGACGCCGTCCAGGCCCGCTCGGCCTGGGCCACGTCGGCCACCAGGTTGCCGAGGGCCAGGTTGACGTCGTCGCCGTGGTAGCCCCAGTCGGGGCCCAGCTGCTCGGTCACCAACGGGCGGCTCCCGGTGGCCCCGGGCACCGGCGTGACGTCCAGCCAGGTGGCGCCGTCGGCGTGCTCGCACCGCGACGAATAGAGGTCCGGGTACGTCACCCACGGCGTGGACACCGACCCGGTGGACAGGAAGTACGGCGAGAGGGTCCCGCTCCCCCCGGCGATGTTCGCCGGGTCGACGCAGGCGACCTGTACCCCGCGGGTGGCCGGCTTCCCCTCCTGGAGCGACACCCCCTGGCCCGGCCGGCCGAAGAGGGAGGCGGCAGGCGGCGGGCCGGGGAAGCTCGAGTAGGCGATGACGCAGCCCGTCTCACCAGCCGCGTCGCAGATGGGGATGTGGGCGAAGCTCCCCCCGGTCCGCTGCCCGGTCTTCACCTCCACGTTCCCACCGGGCAGTATCGCCATGAGCATGCGCTGGCGCAATGCCGGGTCGTCGTCGACGAGGCGCTCGAGCAGCAGGATCAGCAGCGCCGAGCCCTGCGAGTGGCCGATGAAGACGATCGGGCGGCCGTCGTTGTCGTGGGCCAGGTAGTCCTCGAACGCCGAGCGGAGGCTGTCATAGGCGATCGCCGTGTACTGCGCCGGGACCCGCAGCCCGGGCGACGCCGCCAGTTCCCTCGTGGTGACCTGGCGGTACATCGGCGCCCACACCCGGCAGACGGAGGAGAAGCGCGACGCCTGGGCTTCCGCCACCGCGATCTCGGCCGGCTGCACCCGGAGGTTGGCGTTGGCCCCTTTCTGCGTGCTGGCCGTCGGGTACACGTAGAAGCAGTCGAACGGCGACGACGCGTCCGGTGCCGCCTGCTGCACCGACGTGGCGCCCGAGGCCGGCATCACCGTGGTGGTGAGGCTGTCGGTGCACGGGTCGTTCGCCGCGCCCGGCTGGCAGAGCCACACCGTGCCCGACGGCGAGCCTCCGGCTGCGGCCGCCGGCGATGCGGCCAGACCCGGCACGGCGGCCATCACCCCCAGCCC
>JASHWO010000172.1 GCA_030044045.1 Acidimicrobiales bacterium | reverse complement strand
GACGGGTTCGGCTACCCGGCCACGCCGGTCTTCTACGACCCCCGGTTCGACCTGGCAGTGCTACGGACCGACGCGCCGCTGGGACCGCCGCTGACCATCGACGGCAGCCTGGTGGGGCGGGGCACGCAGGGGGCGGTCCTGGGCTTCCCCGAGGACGGGCCGCTGGTGGTGCGCCGGGCCGGCGTGGCCACCAGCCTGACAGCCCAGGGCCGGGACATCTACGACCAGGGGTCCGTGGTGCGCAAGGTGTACCAGGTCGACGCCGATGTGGAGGCGGGGAACTCCGGCGGCCCGCTGGTGGCGTCCGATGGCCAGGTGATCGGTGTGGTCTTCTCCCGGTCGACGGTGGACAGCGACGTGGGGTACGCCCTGGCCTCGCCCGGGGTGCTCCGCCGGGTGCAGGAGGCGGAGCACCGGACGGCGGCCGTGGGCACGGGAGCCTGCACCGAGGGTTGAGACGCCCGGCGGGCGCGGGGACGCGCAAGAATGGCCGCCGTGTCGCTGCCCATCGAGGACTACGCCCTGATCGGCGACCTCCACACCGCGGCGGTGGTGGGGCGGGACGGCTCGATCGACTGGCTCTGCCTGCCCCATTTCGACTCGGGTGCCTGCTTCGCCCGGCTGCTCGGCACCGAGGACCACGGGTACTGGCGGATCACTCCGGTGGGCCCGGTGACGGCCAGCCGCCGGACCTACCGCGATGGCACGCTGGTCCTCGACACCGAGCTCGACACCGAGCAGGGCACGGTGCGCATCACCGACTGCATGCCCATCCGTGAGGACCACCCGCAGGTGGTCCGGGTGGTGGAGGGGGTGCGGGGCACGGTGCCGGTGCGCATGGAGATGGCGGTGCGGTTCGACTATGGGGAGGCGGTCCCCTGGGTGACCCGCAACGACCACCTGCTCACGGCCACCGCCGGCCCGAACGCCGTGGCCCTGTGGACCCGGGCCGAGACCCACGGGGAGCGCCTGCGCACCGTGGCCGACCTGACCGTCCGGGAGGGGCAGCAGATCCCCTTCGTGCTCACCTGGTACCCCTCCCATCAGTCACCGCCCCGACCGCAGGACCCGTGGTACCTGGTGGCCAGCACCGAGGAGTGGTGGCGGGCCTGGGCCAGCGTCTGCACCTACCGGGGCGACTACCAGGAGGCGGTGCTGCGTTCTCTCGTCACCCTGAAGGCCCTCACCTACGAGCCCACCGGTGGCATCGTGGCCGCGGCCACCACCTCGCTGCCCGAGGCCCTCGGGGGGAACCGGAACTGGGACTACCGCTACTGCTGGCTGCGCGACGCCACGCTCACCCTGGAGTCGCTGATGCGGGGCGGGTACCACGCCGAGGCCATGGCCTGGCGCGACTGGCTGCTCCGGGCGGCGGCGGGGGACGTCTCCAAGCTCCAGATCATGTACGGGGCCAGCGGCGAGCGGCGCCTGGACGAGTGGGAGGTGGGCTGGTTGCCCGGCTACGAGGGCTCGGTGCCGGTCCGGGTGGGGAACGCCGCCGCCGGGCAGTACCAGCTCGACGTCTACGGCGAGGTGATGTCCGCCCTCTACTCGGCCTGCCAGGTGGACGGGGTGCACAGCCGGGCCATCTGGGACCTCCAGATGAAGCTGGTGGAGTTCCTGGAGGAGGGGTGGAAGCAGCCCGACGACGGGATCTGGGAGGTGCGCGGCCCCCGTCGGCACTTCACCCACTCCAAGGTCATGGCCTGGGTGGCCGTGGACCGGGCGGTGCGCACCATGGCGATGTGGCCCGACCTGCCGGGGCCGATCGACCGGTGGCGGGCCCTGCGGGACGACATCCACGCCGAGGTCTGCGAGAAGGGCTACAACTCGGACAAGCGGGCCTTCACCCAGTACTACGGGTGCGACCAGCTCGACGCCAGCGTCCTCATGATGCCCCTGGTGGGGTTCCTGCCGCCGACCGACCCCCGGGTGGTGAGCACGGTGGAGGCCATCCAGCGCGAGCTGGTGGATCAGGGGTTCGTGCTGCGGTACCGCACCGCCGACGATGGGGCGGTGGACGGCCTGAGCGGGCGGGAGGGGGCCTTCCTCGCCTGCTCCTTCTGGCTGGCCGACTGCCTGCACATGATCGGCCGGGTCGACGAGTCCCGGTCGCTGTTCGAGCGGTTGCTGGACCTCCGCAACGACGTGGGCCTGCTCTCCGAGGAGTACGACCCGGTGGCCGGGCGGCTGGTGGGGAACTTCCCGCAGGCGTTCTCCCACGTGTCGCTGGTCAACACGGCCTGCCGGCTGACCCAGCAGGAGGCGCCGTCCCGGGCGCAGGCCCAGTTCGCCGGCCGGCTCCGCCGGCTGGTCGCCGACGGGGTGGCCCGGCACGCAGCCCGGGGGCCGGACGACCGGCGACCGAAGCGGGTGCGGGACACCCTGGTGGTGCCCGACGGCGGGCCGGACGTGCCGCCCCGTGCCACCTGACGTGCCGGTGCCACCTGACGCGGCAGCACGCCGGGAGACGTCGAGGAGGAGGACTGGATGAAAGCCCTGACCGTGGTACCCCTGCAGCAGGGGTCGGCCGAGCTGTCCGACGTGGGCGAGCCGCCCGAAGAGGACGGGCCGGTGCTGGTGGAGACGGTGGCCGTGGGCATCTGCGGCACCGACGTGGAGATCCTCTCCGGCCAGTACGGGTGGGCGCCGCCCGGCCGGGAGCGGCTGGTGCTGGGGCACGAGTCGCTGGGTCGGGTGCTGGAGGCGCCGCCCGGCGGGCCGGTGGTCTCCGGCGACCTGGTGGTGGGCATCGTCCGCCGTCCGGATCCGGTGCCCTGCGGGAACTGCGCCGTGGGTGAGTGGGACTTCTGCCGGAACGGGCAGTACACCGAGCGGGGGATCAAGGAGCACGACGGCTACCTCTCCGAGCGGTACCGCATCACCCCGGAATTCCTGGTGAAGGTGGACCCGTCGCTCGGGCTGCTGGGGGTGCTCCTCGAGCCCACCAGCGTGGTGGCCAAGGCCTGGGAGCAGGTGGACCGGATCGGCGGCCGGGCCCACTGGGCGCCGACCAAGGCGGTGGTGACCGGGGCCGGGCCGATCGGCCTGCTGGCCGCCCTGATCGGGGTGCAGCGTGGCCTGGAGGTCCACGTGATCGACCAGATGGCCGAGGGGCTCAAGCCCGACCTGGTGCGGGCGCTCGGCGCCAGCTACCACACCGGGTCGATCCCCGATGCCTGCCCCGACGCCGACGTGATCGTCGAGTGCACCGGCGTGTCCTCGCTGGTGCTCGACGCCATGGAGCACGTGGGGCCGGGTGGCGTGGTGTGCCTGACCGGGGTGTCGTCGGGCGGGCGGGCAGTCCAGGTGGACGAGGGCGCCCTGAACCGCACCATGGTGCTGGAGAACGAGTCGGTGGTGGGCTCGGTGAACGCCAACCGCCGGCACTACGAGGCCGGCGCCGAGGCGCTGGCCCGGGCCGACCGGGAGTGGCTGGGCCGGCTGGTGAGCCGGCGGGTGCCGCTGGACGGCTGGGAGCAGGCACTGCAGCGCCAGCCCGACGACGTGAAGGTGGTGGTGGAGGTCGCCTCGTGACCACGGCCATCGTCCCGGGGGTGCTGGAGATCGACACCCTGCTCGGGGGATGGCAGCGGGTCACTGCCGGCTACCTGGTGGAGGGCCCGGCCCCGGTACTGGTGGAGACGGGCAGCCAGTCCTCGGTCCCGGTCCTGCTCGACGCCCTGGCCGCGCTGGGGCTCGGGCCACAGGATCTGGCGGGGGTGGTGGTCACCCACATCCACCTCGACCACGCCGGCGGGGTGGGGGACGTGGCCCGGGCCTTCCCCGAGGCCACGGTGTACGTCCACGAGAAGGGGGCCCGGCACCTGGCCGACCCGACCCGGTTGGTGGACTCGGCCGCCCAGGTCTACGGCCCGTTGCTCGACTCCCTCTACGGTCGCCTGGAGCCCACCCCGGCGGAGCGGCTGCACGTGCTGGCCGACGGCGAGGAGATCCGGGTGGGGCCGGACCGGGTGCTGGTGGCGGTGGACTCCCCGGGGCACGCCAAGCACCACGTGGGGTTGCACGACTCGGCCAGCGGGATCCTCTTCGCCGGCGACGCCGTCGGGGTGCGGCTCCCCGACGCCGGGATCCTGCGCCCGTCCACCCCGCCGCCCGACTTCGATCTCGACCAGGCGCTGCACTCCCTCCGGCGCTTCGCCGAGCGGCGCCCTTCAGGCATCGCCCTGGCCCACTACGGGCTCCTCCCCGAGCCGCAGGAGCTGCTGGCCGAGGCCGAGGGCACCCTCCGGCAGTGGGCGGAGACGGCCGAGCGGGCCTTCCGGGAGGGCCGTGACGTGGCCGAGGCGCTCGCCGAGCGGTTCGACCCGGCGGTGGGGGAGGTGGCCCCGGAGCATCGGGAGAAGCTGGAGATCATGAACGGGGTGCACTCGAACGCCGCCGGCCTCCGGCGCTGGCTGGAGCACCGGGAGGCGGGGTGACCACGGCCGGGCGTGGGGTTGGGGTCCCCACGCACCGGAGGAGGCTGCCATCCAGGTGGCTCCCAGTGGGCCCCAGGCGGGCCCAGCAGTCAGTCGACCTGGAGCCTGTTCCGGAGCTCCTCCTGGCGGACCTCGAAGTCCTCCAGGGAGATGCGGCCGTCGGACAGATCCTGGTGGAGGCGGGCGAACTGTTCGAGCAGCGCCTCCTGGTCCTCCGCCGGCCGGATGCCGTCGGCCTCGCCGCGTTCCCCGCGCTCCTCACGCCGGGCGGCGCGGTCCTCCTGCTTGGCCCGGGCCTTCGCCCGCTTCGCCTGGTCACGTTGGAGCTTGCCGAAGGTCGACCGCGTCCGTGCCATGCGCATCACTCCTTCCGTGCCGCCGGTGCTCGGCTCCGCCGGGCGCGCCGCCATGCCCATCGGTGGCGAGGACGCCGGCTGCCGATCGTCGGTGCCGACGGACCGGTCAATGGTAGTGGCCGCGGGCGGTGGTCGGCCCGTCACCACCGTGACCAGGGGTTGGAGCCGGACGGCGAGCCGCCGGGGCCCCGTGGCCGGGCCGCCAGGCCCGCGGGGCCCCGGGCCCGCACCGCGGAGGCGGTGGGATTTGAACCCACGGTACCCGGAGGTACAACGGTTTTCGAGACCGTCCGATTCGGCCGCTCTCGCACGCCTCCGGGGGAGAGGCTACCCCGGCCGCCGGCCGGCGAAGAACGTCCGCAACAGGTCGCCGCAGGCGCCGGCGAGCACGCCCCCCTCCACCGCCAGCTCGTGGTTCAGCCGGGGGTCGGCGCAGAGGTTGTAGAGGGAGCCGCAGGCGCCGGCCTTCAGATCGGGCGCCCCGAAGACCAGGCGGGCCGCCCGGGAGGCCACCAGGGCGCCGGCGCACATGGGGCAGGGCTCCAGGGTGACCACCAGGGTCGCCTCCTCCAGTCGCCAGCCCCCGAGGGCGCCCGCGGCGTCCTGCAGGGCCAGCAGCTCGGCGTGGGCCGTCGGGTCGCGCCGCCGCTCTCGCTCGTTGTGGCGAGAGGCCACCACCCGGTCCCCGACCAGGACGACCGCCCCCACCGGGACGTCCCCGTGGGCAGGGGCGAGGGCCGCCTCGGCCAGGGCCAGGCGCATGGCCGGTTCGTGGCTCGACATCGTGGCGGAGGCGGTGGGATTTGAACCCACGGTGGGTTGCCCCACACACGATTTCCAGTCGTGCCGATTCGGCCGCTCTCGCACGCCTCCGGGGCGCACAGGCTAGTCCGACGGCCGGGGGCTACCATGTGCCCCCTACCGTCGCTGGGTGCGGCGGCTGGGTCCTGCGCAACGGCCGCCCGTGAACCGAGTCAGGGTCGGAAGGCAGCAGCTCTCAGCGGGTCAGGCCGTGTGCCGCAGCCAACCTGGCCGCCGCACCGAGCGCCGGTAGGCTCCGGGACGAT
>JASHWO010000171.1 GCA_030044045.1 Acidimicrobiales bacterium | reverse complement strand
GAAGATCCCGTCCACCCCCGAGCCGTGGAGCGTCATGCCGCCGTCGACCACCACGTTGACCCCGGTCACGAACCGGGCCAGGTCCGAGCAGAGGAACACCACCACCCCGGCCACGTCGTCCGGCTCGCCCAGGCGGCCAAGGGGCGTGGTGCGCTCGTACCGGGCCTCCTCGTGCGGGAAGAAGGTCAGCAGCGGCTCGGTCAGCTTGGTCCGGATCATCCCCGGCGAGACGGCGTTGACCCGGATGGCCGGGCCGTACTCCAGCGCCGCCGAGGCGGTCAGCGCGGCCACGGCGGCCTTGGCCGCGGCGTACGGCGCCTCCCCCGCCGCCGGCCGGGTCCCGCTGATGGAGGCGGTGCTCACGATGGAGCCCCCGCCCCCGGCCTGCAGGTGGGGGACGGCGGCCCGGAACCCCAGGTAGACCCCGGTCAGGTTGACCCGGACCAGCCGGTCCCACTCCGCCGGGTCCCACCCGTGGAGCGGCGCCATGCCGCCGGTCCCGGCGTTGTTGAAGAGGATGGAGAGGCCGCCCAGCGCGGCGACCGCTTCGTCCACCGCCGCCCGGAGCCCGTCGGCATCGGTCACGTCGGCCACGTGGGCCGTGCCGCCGATCCCGTCGGCCACCTCACCGGCGGCCTCGCCGTCGACGTCGAGCACGGCCACCCGGGCCCCCTCCCGGGCCATCCGGATGCAGGTGGCGCGGCCGATGCCCGAACCGCCGCCGGTGACGATCGCCCGCTGCCCGTCGAGGAGCCCCATGGCCGCCAGCTTGGCACGGCCCACGGGAGATCTCCTCCACACCACTCCGCCGCCGCGACGTGGTGCTGGTCGTCGGCGTCGAGCAAGCAAAGATCGCCGCGGTCTCGACCACCACGGTCAGGCGTCGAAGTCCTCGTCGAGGTACCGGTCGTGCTCGACGCTGATGTCGGTGCTTCCAGAATGGAAACGCCCCCCAGCATGGAGCCGGGCCGCCAGGTCGGCTGGACGGACGGCCAGCCCGGCACCGAGCAGCTCGCGGTCGAGGCTCACCAACAGCGCCGACCGGCCCCGGGCCACCGCGGCGTACGCCGCGTCGTACATCGTGAGGCCGTGCTCGGCAGCGAGGACGGCGGCCAGCTCGATGTCCTCCGCACTGGCCGTCACCACGGCGCAGATCTCCCGCAACGCGCCGAGCACGGTGGTCGCCTGTGCGGCCGTGGCCCGGGCGGCACCACGGAGTAGCGCATTGCCGACCTCGTAGAACGTGAAGTCGAGCACGTGGAGGAGGACGGCGCCCCGGCGATGATGGTCGAGGATCGCCCGGCTGGGCTCGACGTCCTCCTCGCCGAGCCCATGGAACCACTTGAGCGCCACGTTGGCGTCAACGACGACGTCGGTCACGACGGTCCCGCTCATCCCTCATGTCCCGGACGAGCGCCGTCGACTCAAAGGCCGGGCCGGTCTCCAGCGCCTGTCGACCACGGGCCAGGGCCGCGTCCATCAGGTCCGGGTCGGGCCATCCGAGCTCGTGGGTGACCGCCTGCTGCAGGAGCTCGCTCCTGGAGGTCTGCCGGCGGCGGGCCTCCTGGTCGACCCGCTGCAAGAGGTCGTCAGGAATGGAGACAAGGACTTTGCTCACCGATCGAGTATATCCCGAAGATATCCGCAACACCACCGACACGCCCCTCCGAAATCCGCCGGTGCCGCCGCGCCGATCCGCCCCGCGCCGGCGCGGTCAATCCGCCGGCGCGGTCAGCCGCAGTGCACGTCGAGGGCCAGGCCCCGGGCGGCCAGGTCGGCCATCTCGTTGTCCTCGGCGTAGCGCAACCCCTGGACGTTGTAGAGCCGGACCCCCTCGGTGCGGGTGGGGAACGGCCCCCAGTGCCAGGTCGACCGGAACAGGACCAGCGGCTGCAGGGGCTCCAGCAGGAACGCCTCGATCAGCGCCGCGTCGGCCGGCCCGTCCAGCGGCGTCCCCGGCGGGGCCACGGCGATCACGCACTGGTGGTCGAGCGGCAGCAGCGCCTGGGTATGGGTGTCGTGCCGGTAGAGCATCTCGCAACGCAGCCCGCCCGGCACCACCGGCACCTCGCTGCGGTAGTGGGCGATCACGTTCACGTGGGGGTCGGCCCACTCGTAGTGCAGGCGGTGCTCGCCGTCCCGGGGATCGACGTCGGCCACCGGCAGCCAGCCGTAGGGGGCCCAGGCCTCCTCGGTGAGCGGCCGCGGCTCGATCCGTCCCGTCCCGCCCTGCGCCCCGCCGCCCTGCACCTCGGACACGTCGCCTCCCTCACCCCTGTCGCCGCTGGCCTAACCTGACGCCGGTACCGACCGATACCGGTCGGCAGCAGCAGTCTACGGAACGCCGGGTCGGCCGGGCAGAGGGCCGGCAGGACAGCGAGAGCGGAGGTGGCAGTGGCCATGGACGTACGGAGCATCGAGGACGAGGCGCCGGTCGTCGAGCACAACGGCACGGTGCCGGTGTGGTGGATGGTCAAGTCCCGCGAGATGAAGGAGCGCACCGACGGCGGGTTCCTCGAGCTGGTCAACGAGTTCGAGGTGGCCGGGGGCGGGATGGTCGACCCGCACTCCCACCCGACGCACGAGTTCTACTACGTGCTGAACGGGCGGGGGATCATGACCATCGAAGGGGAGGACCGCACCATCTCCCAAGGTGACCTGGTCTACATCCCGCCCGACGCCGTGCACACCCTGCGCCCGGTGAGCGACCACGCCCCGATCCACTGCTTCTGCTTCGCCATCGGCGTCAAGGGCGCCGGGCCCATCGACTACACGCACCACTGAGGTG
>JASHWO010000170.1 GCA_030044045.1 Acidimicrobiales bacterium | reverse complement strand
ACCGGCACCCCGATGTCGGCCACCACCACCTCGCCGGCCAGCTGGGCCCCGTCGCCCTGCAGCAGCCCGGGCTTCAGGGCGGCGAAGGTGACCGTCCGCCGGGCGGCCAGCGGGCGGCCGGGAGCCGCCCCGCTGTCGCCGTCCACGCCCGACGGGACGTCCACCGCCAGCACCGGCACGCCGGCCGGCACCTCGGGGGCGTCGTAGCGACCGCGGAACCCGGTGCCGTAGGCCGCGTCCACCACCAGGTCGGCGGCGGGCAGCCGGGTCGGGGCCTCCACCGCCGGCACCTCCCGCACGCGGGCGCCCCGGCGGCGCAAGGCGGCGGCGGCCACCTGGCCGTCGGCGCCGTTGTTGCCCTGGCCGGCCAGCACCACCACCCGTCGCCCGTAAGCCGAGCCCAGCAGGGCCAGGGCGCTCCGGGCCACCGCGGTGCCGGCCCGCTGCACCAGCACCGACTGGTCGACGTGGGCCAGGGCCGCGGCGTCGGCCGCCCGTACCTCGGCCACGGTGGCCACCGGGCGCATCAGCGCTCGCCCTCGGCCACCACCACGGCCATGGCCACCTGGGCGGTGTGGGTCAGCGAGACGTGCCAGCGGGCCACCCGGCGCCGGCGGGCCAGCTCGGCCGCCCGGGCCACCAGGCGGAGCGAAGGGGCACCGGCCGCGGCCCCGCTCCCGGGCGCCCGCACCACCTCCACGTCGCGCAGGGGGAAGCTCCCGAGCCCGCTGCCCAGGGCCTTCATCACCGCCTCTTTGGCAGCGAAACGGGCAGCCAGGCGCTCCGCCGGGTCGGCCGCCGCGGCGGCGTCGGCCCGCTCGCCCTCGGTGAACACCCGCTCGGCCAGGCCGGGGCGGCGGGCCAGCACCCGGCGGAAACGGTCGACGTCCACCGCGTCCACCCCCACCCCCACCATCCCCGCCGACGGTGGCGCCCCGGTCACTCCACCGTCACCGTCTTGGCCAGGTTCCGGGGGCGGTCCACGTCGTTGCCGAGCATGCGGGCCAGGCGGTAGGCCAGGAGCTGGAGGGGCACCACGTCCACCACCGGCGAGAGCAACGGCTCGGTGGGGGGCACCCAGAGCACGTGGTCGGCTACGGCGGCCGCGGCGGCGTCGCCGTCGTCGGCCACCAGCACCACGGTGGCCCCCCGGCTGGCCACCTCGGCCACGTTGGCCAGTAACTTCTCGGCCAGCGGGCTGCGGGTGGCCACGCCCACCACCACCGTCCCGGGCACGATGAGGGCGATCGGGCCGTGCTTCAGCTCGCCGGCGGCGTAGCCCTCGGCCCGCAGGTAGGAGATCTCCTTCAGCTTCAGCGCCCCCTCCAGGGCCACCGGGAACCCCACCCCGCGGCCGAGGAAGAAGAAGTCCCGGGCACCGGCCACCGCCGCCGCCACGGCGTCCACCTCCTTCTCCCGGGAGAGCGCCTCCTCCACCTTGGCCGGGAGCTCGTGTAGCCGGTCGAGCAGCCCACCGATCTCGGCGGCCGTACGGCTGCCCCGGATCTGAGCCAGGGCCAGGGCCAGTAGCTCCAGGGCCACGATCTGGGCCACATGGCACTTGGTGGAGGCCACCCCCACCTCGGGCCCGGCCCGGGTGTAGAGCACCCCGTCGGCCTCCCGGGCCATCGAGGAGTCGACCACGTTCGACACCACCAGCACCTTGGCGCCCCAGCGGCGGGCCTCCCGCAGGGCCTGCAGGGTGTCCAGGGTCTCGCCCGACTGGCTCACCCCCACGGTCAGGGTGCGGTCGTCCAGGACCGGATCCCGGTAGCGGAACTCGCTGGCGATGTCCACCTCGGTGGGCAGGCGGGTCCAGTGCTCGATGGCGTACTTGGCCACCATGGCCGCGTGGTAGCTGCTGCCGCAGGCCACGATGACCACCTTCTCCACCCGGCGCAGGTCGTCCTCGCCGAGCCGCAGGTCGTCCAGGCCCAGGCGCCCGTCGGGCTTCCGGCGGTCGAGCAGCGTGTCGGCCACGGCGCCCGGCTGCTCCCGCATCTCCTTGGACATGAAGTCGTCATGGCCCCCCTTCTGGGCGGCCTCCAGATCCCAGTCCACCGACAGGGCCACCGGCGTCACCGGCTCCCCCTCCAGGGTGGTGACCGTGGCGCCGCCGGGGCGCAAGACGGCCACCTGGTCGTCGTCGAGGGCGAAGAGCCGCCGCGTCCGTCCCAGCAGGGCGGGGATGTCGGAGGCCAGCAGGGTGGTCCCGCCGGCCTGGCCCACCACCAGCGGGGTGGCCCGGCGGGCGGCCACGATCACCTCGGGCTCGTCGGCGTGCACCACGGCCACGGCGAAGGAGCCCCGCACCCGGCCCAGGGCTGCCCGCACCGAGCCGTCGAGGGGCAACCCGGCGGCCATGCCCTCCTCGACCAGGTGGGTCAGGACCTCGGTGTCGGTGGCCGACGCCAGGCAGTGGCCCCGGCCGGCCAGCTCGGCCGCCAGCTCGGCGTGGTTCTCGATGATGCCGTTGTGCACCAGGGCCAGCCGGCCGGTGCAGTCCAGGTGGGGGTGGGCATTGCCCGTGTCCGGGCGGCCGTGGGTGGCCCAGCGGGTGTGGCCGATCCCGGTGGTACGGCCGGCCGGGGCCGAGGCGGTCCGGCCCTCCAGCACCCGGACCGAGTGGGTGCCCTCGGCGACCCGCTCCCGCCACAGGTCGCCGGGGGCCACCAGGACGACCCCCGCCGAGTCGTAGCCCCGGTACTCGAGCCGGTGGAGCCCGTCCAGCAGGATGGCCAGTGCGTCCTGCGCCCCGGTGGCACCGATGATCCCGCACATGGGGGGGAGGCTAATCCCCTTGACCCGCCTGGGCGCCCCAACCCGTCAGCCGAGGGCGCCCTCCACCGCGGCGCAGAGGCGGCGAGCTGCCTCGGCCGCCTGGTCCTCGGAGGCCGCCTCCACCATCACCCGCACCAGCGGCTCGGTGCCGCTGGCCCGCAACAGCACCCGCCCCGTGCCCCCCAGCTCGGCCTCGACCGCCGCCACCGCCGCCCACACCTCGCCGGCCCCGACCAGGCGGCCCGGGTCGGCCACGGCCACGTTGGCCAGCACCTGGGGCACCCGCTCGACCAGCCCGGTCGACAGATCGGCCAGCGGGCGCCCGGCCCGCCGTACCAGGTCGGCCAGGACCAGCCCGGTCAGGATCCCGTCCCCGGTGGTGGCCCGCCGGCGGAACACGATGTGGCCCGACTGCTCACCCCCGAGGGCCAGCCCCTCGGCCTCGAGCGCCGCCAGCACGTACCGGTCCCCCACCGGGGTCTCCCGCACGGCGATGCCCCGCTCGGCCATGGCCAGGCGGAACCCCAGGTTCGTCATCACCGTCACCACCACGGCGTTGCCGGCCAGCTCGCCCCGGGCCGCCAGGTCCACGGCGAAGAGGGCCAGCAGGGCGTCCCCGTCGGCCACGGCGCCGGTGTGGTCCACCGCCACCAGCCGGTCGGCGTCGCCGTCGAAGGCCAGGCCCAGGTCGGCGCCGGCCCGCACCACCGCCGCGGCCAACGCTTCGGGGTGGGTGGAGCCGCAGTCCCGGTTGATGTTGGTGCCGTCCGGCTCGGTACAGGTGGCGGTGACCGCCGCCCCCAGCGACTCGAACACCGCGGGGGCCACCGCCGCGGCGGCGCCGTTGGCGCAGTCGAGCACCACCCGCAGGCCGTCGAGGCGGCGGCCGTCGAGCGAGGCCCGCAGGTGCTCGCCGTACTCCCGGCGGCCGTCGGGGTCGGGAGCGATGCTGCCCACGCCGGCCCCGGTGGGCCCCGGCCGGGACGAACGGGCGCCCGGCGGGAAGGCCGCCTCGATCGCCGCCTCCACCGCCGGCGGGAGCTTCGTGCCGCCGGCGCCGAAGAGCTTGATGCCGTTGTCGCCGAAGGGGTTGTGGGAGGCGGACACCACGGCCGCCGGCAGTCCCCGACGCTCGGCGCAGAAGGCCACGCCGGGGGTGGGGAGCACGCCCAGGTCCCACACGTCGGCCCCGGCTGAGGCCAGGCCGGCCGAGAAGGCGGCCTGCAGCATCGGCCCGGAGCGGCGGGTGTCCCGCCCCACCAGGTAGGCGGGGGCGGGGAGCACCTGGGCAGCCGCCCGGCCCAAGCCCAGGGCGACCTCGGCGGTCAGGTCGGCGTTGGCTACCCCTCGGACCCCGTCGGTGCCGAAACGGATCAACGCTTGGAGTACTGCGGCGCCTTGCGGGCCTTCTTCAGCCCGTACTTCTTGCTCTCCTTCTCCCGGGCGTCGCGGGTGAGGAAGCCGGCTCGCTTCAGCACCGATCGCAGCTCGGGGTCGAGCGCCACCAGGCTCCGGGCGATGCCCAGCCGCAGGGCGCCGGCCTGCCCCGACATGCCGCCGCCATCCATGGTGGCGTCGATGTCGTAGGACTCGGCGGTGCTGGTGACCCGCAGCGGCTCGGTGGCCAGCATGCGGTGGGTGGCTGAGGGGAAGTACTCCTCGAACGGGCGCCGGTTCACGGTGATGGCGCCCTGGCCGGGGCGGAAGCGGACCCGGGCGACGGCCTGCTTGCGCCGTCCAGTGGTCTGGGAGAGGGGTGCGGGCATGGTGCTCCTCGTCCTCGTCAGCCGCCGCGCCGGGCCGTGGCCAGGTCGAGCGGGCGGGGGTCCTGCGCGGTATGGGGGTGGTCGGGCCCCGGGTAGACCTTCAACTTTCCGAGCTGCTGGCGCCCGAGCGTGTTCCTGGGCAGCATGCCCCGCACCGCCCGGCGCACCACCTCCTCCGGCGAGCGCTCCATCAGCTCGGCGTAGCTCTGGCGGGAGAGGCCGCCGGGGTAGCCGCTGTGGTGGTAGGCGAACTTGCCGGCGGCCTTGCCCGAGGTGAGCACCACTCGGGCGGCATTGACCACCACCACGTGGTCGCCGGTGTCGAGGTGCGGGGCGAAGTACGGGCGGTGCTTGCCCCGCAGCAGGCGGGCCACCTCGGTGGCCAGGCGCCCCAGCACGAGGCCGTCGGCGTCGATGAGATGCCAGGCACGCTCGATGGCGTCGACTTTCGGTGAGTAGGTACGCAAGGGCTGGGTTCCTCTGTGCGGTGGGCCAGCCGCAGGGTGCCGCGGGCCGACGGAAAAGGATACGGCCCGCACACCGTGCCGGCAAGCCGGTCCCGGCCGACGGCCGGCGTGGGGCAGGGGCCCCACGCATCGGAGGAGCCTGGGGTTGGGGCCCCAGGCGGGCAAAGTGACTCAGTAAGAGACGGCCTCCAGGCACAGGCCGTGGGCGGGGGCCGGGCTGGGGGCGCCGTCCCGCCGGCCGGCGCGGAGCCGGGCCACCAGCGTGGCCGCGTTCTCCCGGCCCCGGCCCACGGCCACCAGCGCCCCGACCAGGGAGCGCACCATCTGGTGGCAGAAGGACACGGCGGTGATGTCGAAGCGCAGCAGTGTGCGGTCCATCGCCGTCCAGCCGGCGTCGGTGACCCGGCGCCGGATCGGCTCGTCGGGCGAGGTCCCCGGCGCCCGCCGGCAGAAGGCCCGGAAGTCGTGCTCGCCGATCAGGACGTCGGCCCCGGCCGCCATGGCCCGCAGGTCCAGCGGCCCGGGCACGTGCCAGGCCAGGCCAGCCAGCAGCGGGTCGGGGACCGGGGCGTTCTCGACCAGGTAGCGATAGCGACGGGCGGTGGCCGAACGCCGGGCGTCGAAGCCGTCGGGGGCCGGCGCCGCCGAGCACACCACCACCGCCGGGGCGAGCTGGCGGTTGCAGGCCCGGACCACGTCCAGCCCCGGGGGCAGCACCTCGGGCAGGTCCACGTGGACCACCTGGCCCCGGGCGTGGACTCCGGCGTCGGTCCGGCCGGCGCATACCAGGGTCGGGGGCTCGGGCAGGCGGGCCGCCCGGGCCAGGGCGCCGGCCAGGGCGCCGGCCACCGTCGGCGCCCCCGGGT
>JASHWO010000169.1 GCA_030044045.1 Acidimicrobiales bacterium | reverse complement strand
AGGCTCCGGCCGCCGGGCGGCGGCCCGGGCCTTCGCCGCCGCCCTGCTCTGCCCGCAAGGCGGCTGCGCCGCCTGCGAGGACTGCCGCCAGGCCCTGGCCGGCAGCCATCCGGACCTGGTCACCGTGGAGCGTACCGGCGCCTCGCTGGGGGTGGACGAGGCCCGCCGGCTGGTGGGCCTGGCCCAGCGGCGGCCGTTCCGGTCGGCCCGGCAGGTCCTGGTGGTGGCCGACGTGCACCTGGCCGGCCGGTCGGCCCCGGCCCTGCTGAAGACGGTGGAGGAGCCGCCGGCCACCACGGTCTTCGTGCTGCTGGCCGACGACCTGCCGCCGGAGCTGGCCACCGTGGCCAGCCGTTGCGTGACCATGGACTTCCCGCCGCTGCCGGCCGCCGAGATCGCCCGCTGGTTGGCCGGGCGTGGCATGGCGCCGGACCGGGCCGAACTGGTGGCCGACGGCGCTGGCGGCAACCTGGACCGGGCCCGCCTGCTGGCCGAGGACGAGGGCTACGCGGCACGGCTCGACCTCTGGCGGTCGGTCCCCTCCCGCCTCGACGGCCACGGGGCGGCGGCCGGCACCGTCGCCCGGGAGCTGCTGGCCTCGGCCGACGCCGCGCTGGCGCCGTTGCGGACCCGGCACGCCGAGGAGATCCGGGCCTTGGAGGCCGAGGCCGAGGCCATGGGCGAGCGTGGCCTGCCCGGGCGCAAGGACGTCACCGACCGCCAGCACCGGGAGGAGCGGCGTTGGCGTGCCGACGAGATCCGCACCGGCCTGGGCGTGCTGGCCCACGCCTATCGGGACCGGCTGGCCGACGGGGTGTCGTCGCCGGCGCCGGCGTGGGCGCCCGGTCCCGGCCGGGTGCCGCCCGACGAGCTGCTGGGCTACGAGGAGGCGATCGGCCTGGTCACCGAGGCGGCCCGGTCGCTCCGGCGGAACCCGAACGAGACGCTGCTGCTGGAGGCGCTCCTGGTCCGCCTGGGCCGCACCGGCGGCTGAGCCGCCCACCGCCCCTCCCGCCGCGTTTCGCGCCGTGCGGGGGGGCGGCGAGCCCACACTGCCTGTCCGCTGGGCCTCTAAGATGACCCTGCCCCGGACAGGCACGTCGGCCGGCCGGGGCCGGGCACCGGGTGGTGGCCCGTATCGGCCTGGGTAGCTCAGTCGGCAGAGCAGCGCACTCGTAACGCGCAGGTCAGGGGTTCGAGTCCCCTCCCAGGCTCCAGGGAACGCCGCCGCGGCACCCTCGTCGCCGCCACGCCGCCACTGCCGGCCCCGGTCGCTCCCCGGCCGGGGCCGGAGCTACGCTGCGCCATGCACCCAGATCAGGTACACGACGCCGTCGACGAAGCCTTGCGGGGCCGGCTCCTCCTGGAGCACCCCTTCTACCGCCGCTGGGAGGCGGGCGCCCTGGCCGAGGGCGAGCTGGCCGCCTACGCCGAGCAGTACCGGCATGTGGAGCGGGCGCTGCCGCAGGTCCTGCGGTCGGTGACCGCCGGGCTCCCGGCCGGCGCGGCGCGGGACCTGGTGGCCGCCAACCTGCGGGACGAGGAGTCGGTGCCCGAGCCCCACGCCGTGCTCTTCGAGTCGTTCGCCGCCGCCGTGGGTGCCCGGCCGGACGTGCCCCCCACCGCGGCCACGGCAGCGCTGGTCGACCTCCAGGTGTCCACCGCCGCCACCGACCCGGTGGGGGCGCTGGCCGTGGTCGCCGCCTACGAGGTGCAGGCCGTGGCCGTGGCGGTCAGCAAGTCGGCCGGCCTGGCCCGGCACTACTCGGTCGACGCCCGGGGCACCCGCTTCTGGGACGTGCACGCCACCATGGAGGCCGACCACGCCACCTGGTCGCTCGACGCCCTGGCCCTGCTCGACCCGGACCGGGCCGCCCTGTCGGTCGCCGCCGGGGCCGGGGCCCGGGCCTGGTGGGCGTTCCTCGACGAGCGGGAGGCGCTGGCCCCGGCCGCCGCCTGACCGTCCGGTGGCCGGCTCCGACCGCCGGACCACCGGTCCCGAGCGGACACCGGTCGGTCCCGACCCGCAACTGGCCGGCCTCCTGGCCGAGGTGGTCGGCCTGGCCCAGGTGCTGGCCGACCCGGACCTGGTCGCCCCCTACGCCACCGACTGGACCGGCCGCTTCCGCGGCGCCACCCCGCTGGTGGTGCGCCCCGGCTCGACGGCCGAGGTGGCCGAGGTGGTGCGCCGGTGCCGGGCCGCCGGGACGGCCCTGGTGCTCCAGGGCGGCAACACCGGGTTGGTCGGGGGCGGGGTCCCCCTCCACGGCGAGGTGGTGGTGAGCCTGCGCCGGCTGGCCGGGCCGGCCGAGGTGGTCGGGCCGGCTGGGGTGGGCGAGGTGGACCGGCCGGCCGGGCAGGTGACCGCCGGAGCCGGGGCCACCGTGGGCGAGGTCCAGCGGGCCGCCGCGGCGGCGGGCTGGGAGTACGGGGTGGACCTGGGCAGCCGGGACAGCGCCACCGTCGGGGGCACCATCGCCACCAACGCCGGCGGCCTCCGGGTCCTGCGCCACGGCGACACCCGGGCCCAGGTGGTCGGGGTGGAGGCGGTGCTGGGCACCGGCGACGTGGTCTCCCACCTCGGCGGCCTGCTGAAGGACAACACCGGCTACCACCTGCCCTCCCTCCTCTGCGGCAGCGAGGGCACGCTGGGAGTGGTGACCGCCGCCCGGCTGCGCCTGGTGCCCCCGGCCCCGGCCCGGGTGCTGGCCCTGCTGGCCTTCGGGGCCGCCGGCCCGGCGGTGGCCGCCGCCGGGGCGTTGCGCCGAGATCTGCCGTCGCTGTCCGCGGCCGAGCTGCTGTTCCAGGACGGCCTGGCCCTGGTCTGCCGCTCGACCGGCCTGCCGCCCCCGTTCGCCTCCGCCCACCCGGCCTACCTGCTGGTCGAGGCGGCCGGGCGCGCCGACCCACTGGACGAGCTGTCGGCCGCCGTGGGCTCGCTCCCGGGCGTGGCCGGCGTAGCGGTGGCCACCGGCTCGGCCCGCACGGCCGATCTGTGGCGCTACCGCGAGGCGCACACCGAGGCGGTCAACGCCCTGGGCCCGCCGCACAAGCTGGACGTCACCCTGCCCGCCGCCGAGCTGGCCGGCTTCGTCGACCGGGTGCCGGCCGTGGTGTCGGCGGCAGCGCCCGGGGCCCGCACCTGGCTCTGGGGCCACGTGGCCGACGGCAACGTGCACGTGAACGTGACCGGGGTGGGCCCGGACGACGAGCGGGTGGAGGAGGCGGTGCTGGCCGACGTGGCCGCCGCCGGGGGCAGCATCAGCGCCGAGCATGGCATCGGGACGGCCAAGCGGCGCTGGCTCCACCTGTGCCGGAGCGAGGCCGAGATCGGTGCGTTCCGGGCCATCAAGCGGGCCCTCGACCCCGACGGCATCCTGAACCCCCACGCGCTGCTGCCGCCACCGTGAGGTCGGGGGCCGCCGCGCCGGTGCCGCGCCCGCCGGCGCGGCGGGATCCACATCGGCGGTGGTCAGCCTGTGGGGGCGCAGGCCCGGGCGGCCTCGGCGAAGGCGGCGGCCCGGTCCCGGTAGTCGCGGAACCGGCCGAAGCTGGGCGCGGCCGGCGAGAGCAGCACCACCCCGTCCGGCTGGGCCCAACGGAAGGCGGCCCCGGTGGCCGCTGCCAGGTCGGGGCAGTCCCGGACCTGTGCCTGTTTCCCCGCCCGGAGCCCCAACCCCAGACTCCTCCGGTGCGTGGGGCCCCTGCCCCACGCCGGCCGTGGCTGCTCGGAGCCGACCCGGGCGGCCGCCTCTGCCAGGGCGGTCTCGACGGCGGCGCGGATGCGGGGGCCGCTGTCCGGCAGGGTGAGCACCAGGGTAGGGGCCGGGCGGGCGGCCAGGGCCTCGGCCAGCGGCCGGTAGTCGATGCCCCGGTCGAACCCGCCGACCAGCAGGGCCAGGCGGCGCCCGGGGAAGGCGTCGAGGGCGGCCAGCGTGGGCAGGACGTTGGTGGAGAGGCTGTCGTCGACGAAGGTCACCCCGCCCACCGTGGCCACCGGTCGGAGCCGGCTGTCCAGCCCGCCGAACCCGGCCGCCGCCCGGGCCAGCGCCCCGTCACCGGCCGGGCCGCCGGCTGCCGCCGGCACGCCCAACGCCTCAGGGATACCCAGCGCGGCCAGGCAGGCCCGGGCGATCAGGGCATTGCGCCGGTTGTGCGCACCGAGCAGGCCGAGGGCGTCCACCCACGGCCCGTCCAATGCCTCGTCGCCGGTCGCCACCCACCGCACCTCGGGCCCGAGCTGCGGCCGGAGGGACCGCAGCAGCTCGCTGTTGCCGTCGGCCACGGTCAGCCGGGCGCCGGGCTGGGTGCAGGCAGAGAGCTTGTCCCGGTAGTAGGCGTCGACCGTGCGGTGCCAGTCGAGGTGGTCGGGGTGGAGGGAGGTCACCGCCACCACCGGCGGCGTGCAGGACAGGTCGGTCGCCTGGAAGCTCGACACCTCCACCACCCAGACGTCGTAGCCGTCGCCGACCTCAGGGTCGAAGGGGGGGCGGCCGATGTTGCCGGCCACCAGGCAGCGGTAGCCCAGGCGGTCCAGCAGGTGGCCGGCGATGGCCGCCGTGGTGCTCTTGCCCTTGGTGCCGGTGACGCAGACCACCCGGTCCCGGTCGGCCTCCTCCAGCCAGAGGCCGAGGCCGCCCACCACCGGGATGCCGGCCGCTACCAGCGTGGCCACGTCGTCGCGGGAGCGGCTGATGCCCGGGGTCTTCACCACCACCTCGCAGCGGGCCAGCGCCTCCAGCCCGCCCCGGTCGGTGGCCAGGACCGACAACCCCTCCACCTCGCCGGCCGGGGGGTGGTCGTCGACCAGCACCGGGGCCGCCACCCCGAGGGTGCGCAGGCGCCGGAGGGTAGCCCTGCCCTCCACCCCGAGGCCCCACACCCCGACGGCGGCGCCGCGCAGGTCGGACCAGTGAAGCCTAGGGCGCATACTGGTGGGGGACGCAGTGCGGGCCCATCGGGCGGAGCAGGTCGTCGGGGGCCGGCTCCCCGGGTGCGGGCACCGGACCCAGCTCGTCGGCCAGCTTCTGGAGCAGCGGGGTGGCGGCCCGGTCGGGACGGGCGGCGGCCAGCCGGAGCGCGGCCCGGCATTCGCCCTGCTCGCCGACGCACTCGAAAGGCTTGGCGTCGGGACCGGTGCCCAGCAACGAGCGGAACCGGTCGGCCAGCGAGGGGTCGGCCAGCGGTTCCCGCCCGCCGAACACCGCGGCCAGGGCCGGCTCGCCCATGTAGGGGGCCAGGATGAGGTCGATGAAGCAGCACTTGTCGCAGGTCCCGCACCAGTGGTCGAGGCGTCGGGCCGGGTCGAGGTGGAAGGCCCGGTTGCAGCTCCGGAAGGCCGGGTGGTAGTGGGGGAGGTCGGCGAAGCGGCGGGCCACCCACAGCTCGCTCCAGGACCGGAGCAGGGAGAAGTAGTCGGGGGGCGGCTCGAAGGTGGTCGCCAGCAGCGCCCGGAACCCCTGCTCGAACTGGAGCCCCTTGGACCACTGGTGGTTCACGGTGCGCCCGTCGACCTCGACGGTGCCCGAAGAGGCCGACCACTCGTTGGACATCACCACGGCGCCGTGGCCGTGGACCACCGCGGCCAGCACGGCCACCGCCGAGAGGATCCCGGTGACCGGGACGTGGCCGTTGACGTAGCCCCGCTCGGCCGAGCGCAGCACCTTCGGGTCGATCTCCCGACCGGCCCGTAGCACCGGCAGGCCGGTCTCCTGCGCCGGACGCTCGATGGCCTCGAACCGATCGCCCTCTTGGCCGGCCACGAAGAGGGTGGCGTCGGGATGGCCGGCCCGGACCGCCTCGACGGTGACGATGGAGTCGATCCCCCCGCCGAAGGGGACCAGGGGTCGGCTGGGGTGGGGCCGGTAGGGGACCGGCGGGCGTCGGTCGAGGTCCGGCCCCTCCAGGCGCAGGCCGGAGAGATCGAGGCCGTTCCGGTAGGCCAGCTCGGCCAGGCCCTCCAGGTAGAAGGTACGCAGGAAGGCCCGTTCGGCCGAGGTGGTGGCCAGGCCGCCCAGGTCGACCACCGGGGGCACGGCGGTCTTGTAGTAGGACACCCCGGCCAGCAGGTACACCAGCCGGGCGCCGGCGTCGGCGGCGGGGGAGGCCCAGCCGGCGCCGGGTGCGGGAGCGGGCCCGGCGACGGCATCGGGACCGCGGCCGGGACCGGAGCCTGCGGGACTGGGGTCACCGGCGCCGGCGGGGCCGGAGGCCAGGGTGACCCGCTCGCAGAACTGTTCGCCCCCGACCGAGTACCGGCAGGTGAGCCGGCCGGCGGCCGGGTCGATCTCGTAGCCCTCGTACCGGAACCGGTCGGCGGTCCCCGGGTGGGCCGGGTGGTCGGTCATCCTGTCCTCTCCGCCCGGTGGACCGGTCCCGTGACGGGCCGGACGGGCCGGCCCCATGCTATGAGCCGGGCCACCCGGCCCAGGCGAAGACGATCTCGGTGGCCGACGGCAGCAGGGAGACGGTCTTGGCGAGCCCGTCATGCCGCGCCGGGCCGTCCGGCCCGGCGCTGCTCGTCCGGCGGGTACGGGCAGTGGCGGCACCCGCTCCCGCAGCAGTACCCCCGGGCGGCCAGCGCCGGTGCCGTGAAGACCAGGTAGCCCGTCGCCGGATCACGGTAGAAGGAGTGCCCGGCGGCCACCGCCTCGTCGTGCGCCGCCCGGACCGTGGGGTCGGCGGCGGGGTCGGCTCGGCTGGCGTCAGGCGCGGGTTCGGGTGCGATCACCCGAACCTACCTACTCCGCCGGACCTCCCGGCGGGAGCGTGCAGTGGACGGTTGACAACCTGTCCCGTCCGGCGTACCGTCACCGTCGGCTCGACGGGCGACCGCCGGGCCGGACAACTGGATACGGCAACTTCGTGATGCAGGGGAAGCCCGGTGAGAAGCCGGCACTGACCCGCAGCCGTGAGCCGGAGCCGCGAGGCCTCCGGCGAGTCGGATTACCTGCTTGCGAAGCATGTGGTGTTCGTCTCGTCGTGGTTCGCGGGACGGAGCCGAGGTCGCACCGGCGACCCGATTCCGCCCCGTGCTCCCTACGCCCGGCGTAGGAGGCACGGGGTTTTGCGTCTCGGGCCCGCGGCGACCCTCCTGCTCCGCATCGGGAGCCCCGTCGCAGGGGAGCGCCCCGAACGGAGAGGAGCCACGATGGTCAGCGTCCGGGTTTGGCGAGGACTGCGTATGACGACCGCGGCGGCAGGTGCCGCGGCGGCGATCACCGCCGGGATCGGCATGAGCGGACCGGTGGCCGGTGCTACACCGCCACCGGCCGTCAGGGCGGCCAACTGGCTGAAGACCCAGTTGGTCACGAGCAATCACTTCCTCACAACATTCACACCATCGCATCCGGCATCGCCGGGCCTGACGGCGGCTGGCGTCTTCGCCTTCGCCGCTGCCGGGACATCCTTCGACACGAACGTGACAGCGCTCACCGCCTGGCTCGACTCGGCCACCAACGTCGGCGGCTACATCGGTTCGTCGCACGACTACCCGGGTGGCCTGGCCAACCTGGCCCTGGCGGCCGAGGTGGCGAAGGCCGAGAACCTCACAGACACACCGACCAGCTTCGCCGGCACCGACCTGATCACCGACCTCGAAGCCACGGAGGTGACGAGCGGGGCCGACAAGGGCGACTTCGCCGACCCGCGTGACACACCGACCTACCTCGGTTACGCCAATCCCACCACCCAAGCGCTGGCCGTGATCGTGCTGGAGACGGCCGCTCCCGGCTTCTCGAAGCTCGGCACAGCCGTTGCCTACCTGGAGAGCCAGGTGTGCACGACAACAAACGGCGGTGGCTTCCACGGCTACCCGTCCGTCTACGGCGGCTGCGCCACAAACTCGATTGGCGGGGACGTGGACACCACCGGGGCGGTGTCCCAGGCGCTCTCGTACTACGCCACACAGACCGGCAACGCCACGGCCGAGATGGCGGCCGAGGACGCCAACGACTGGCTGAACCACGAGAAGTCTGCGGTCGGCGCGACCAAGGTCACGTGGAAGAACTTCTGCCAGACACCGTTCACGACGCTCATGCCGAGCGTGAACAGCACGGCCTTGGCCATCGAGGGGCTGATCGACGACCCTCGTGGCCCGGGCCACTTTGCCACCGACGTCACAAAGGGCGAGAGCTGGCTGGCCAGTGCCCAGAACACCACAGCCAGCTCGCCCACAGACGGCAGCCTGCCGGCCTGCACGGCCAGCGGTCCGGGCAACGTCCGGGCCACCACCCAGGGGACCCAGGGGTTGGCCGGCACGTCCTGGGTCGCACTCATATGACCATGCGGACGATGGGAACCTTCGGGCTGGCGGGTTCGATGGTGATGGCAGTGCTGGTCGGCGCCGTCGGGGTGATCGGTGTGGGGCCGGCCCCGATGGCGGGCGCGACGGCGACGATCGTGCCCAACCCCGACCCGGCGATCATCACAGAGTGGAAGCCCTGTCAGCCGGGCGCCGGCGTCACCGAGTTCGTCGACTTCGGCCCGCTCGGCAGCGGCAAGGTGGACGTGAGTTGCGCTCCGACAATCGCCGCCCAGACGAGCGGGTTCGAGGCGCTGACCGACGCCGGCTTCACCCACACCACACGGCCGGCCACACCGGGGTTCCTGACAACGATCACAGGCTGCCCGGGCAAGACGTGCCCGCTCGAGGGCACCATCGGTTCGGGCGGCACCAAAGGCGCCTACTGGTCCTACTGGCTGGCCAAGGCGCCGGGCGATCCCTGGGGCTACAGCGGGGTGGGGGGCGCCGACCCGGAGAGCAGCGGCACCAACGACCCCTTCCAGGCCTGGGCCTACGGCGGGACAGCCCCCCCGGTGCCGGTCATGGACAGCACTGGACCGGTGGCCGTCACCCCGGACCCCGAACCCACCTCGGCACAGGCGCTCACCCTGGCCGAGAGCTGGACGGCGACGGCGTTCGGCGTCATGGGCACGCAGTGTGCCGCCGACTTCACAACATGTGGGACGACACCGTTGTCCACCGCGGTGGAGAGTTATGTCGAGGCGCTGACCGCGGCCGGCGTCCCGACCGATCAGATCGACCCCACAGTCCTCGACATGCTTCGTTCGGCTGCGCCGGACCTGGTCTCCCAATACACAACAACAGCGTTCATCGTGGCCAACGGGGGGATCACAGGCCAGGTCGGCGCGGCCCCGTACCTCTCGGTCCTGGCGGCCCTGCACACACCGGCCGACGCCACGCTGATCTCGACACTGGTCACCCGTATTCAGGGCACTGTGCAGCCCGACGGGCTCTATCCGGGCGAGGTCCGAGGCGGGGCACCAATAACCGCACCGACGGGAACACCACGAGTTGAAGGACCGATCCTGGCCGCGCTCCTGGCCGCCGGGAGCACCGTGCCGGCGACGGCGGTGGACGGGTTGGCGACCTACCAGGTGCCTACCCTCCAGACAACGACAACAAAGGGCACAACAGTGGGCCTGGACCAGTTGACCCAACAGATCCTCGGGCTGGCGGCAGCGGTGAAGGCAACACCGGCCGACGTCACCGGCGGCACGGTGACATCGGCCGAGGTCCGCTCGGCCATCGCCACCGACGCCGCCAGGCTCGCCGCGGCACAGAAGCCAGACGGCGGGTTCGACGGTGGCTATGCCAACCGGCTGGGGTCCATGAAGCTCGAGACGACCTATGCCACCGGCACCGCCGCCCAGGGGCTGGCCGTCGCTGGCCAGACGCTAGCGACAGCCGGTGCCCTAGCGGCAGCCCGGGCCGCCTCGCGCTGGCTGGCCTCCATGCAGCTCACCCCGGCGGCAGTGGGCATCCGTGCCGGGAGCGCCGCCCTGGGGCTGGTCACCCCGACACCCCAG
The DNA here is from genome assembly GCA_030044045.1 of Acidimicrobiales bacterium. The sequence goes on along the minus strand of JASHWO010000169.1, from coordinate 3,790 downwards.
AACTTCGTGGGCTACGCCACCAACGGGCTGGGTTACAACCCGGCCACAGCCAAGTTCTCGACATTCAATGGGGACACAGACGGTGCAGCCGATCTGGAGCAGTGGCAGCTCCCCGATGCCGCCAGTGCCATGCTCGACTGGTCGCTGGCCCCCTACGCCGACGCCACCATCGGCACCTCGTCGGCGACCGCCACCACGTCGGCAGCCACGGTCACCGTTTCGGTCACCGCCGGCACCGACCCCCAGGCGGTGTCCGTCGACTACGGCACCACACTGACGCTGACATCGGCGTCGCCGGCCGGCTCGGTGGCGGTCGCGGCCACAGCTACCCGGACAGTGACGGTCACACTGACCGATCTCACGCCCAACACCACCTACTTCTACCGGGTGGTGACCACCTCGCCGGTGAGGCCCGGCTCGAAGGACGTCGTGACGGTGGCGAGCACCATCCAGTCGTTCACCACCCCCTTCGCCGTCGCCCTGGGGACGACGGCGAACCTCGCGACCGCGGTGGGTTACCTGACCAGCCCGGCCAACCTGGTGGACGGCACCGCCTACGAACCGTTCGCGCCGACAGTCCCCACACCGACAGTGGGCCTGACCGTCGACGGGGCCTTTGCCCTGGCTGCCACCAAGACGGCCAACCCCACCCTGGCCATGATCGCCACATGGGTGGCCACCAATGCCGACAGTTGGACGGGTCTCGGCACGGCCAACGTGTCCGGCGGGGCGCTGGGCAAGGAGGCGTTGCTGGCCGAGGTGGTCGGCCAGGACCCCCACGACTTCGGCGGCCACGACCTGATCGCCGCCCTCGACCAGGCAGTCTGCACCAAGGCGAGCGGCACGACCTGCGTGGCGGCCGGGAACTACACCACATCGTCCTCGGTCTTCGACCAGGCGCTCGGGATCCTGGCCCAGCTCCGAGCCGGGGACACCGCCGGCGCCGCCAGCCCCGTCAGGTACCTCGAATCCCTCCAGAAGCCCGACGGGGCCTGGTCCGGGCTGATCCCGGCGTCGACGACAACCACAGTCGACTCCACGGCCATGGCCGTGATGGCGCTCGCCCTCACACCGTCGAGCCCGGCCAAGCTGGCCGTCCAGACCGGCCTCGACTGGCTCGTCACCCAGCAGCAGGGTGACGGCGGGTTCCTGGGCGCCTCGGGCATCAGCACGAACTCGACCGCCCTGGCCGTCATGGCCCTGGGACTGTCGACCTTCTACGGCACGCAGATCGCTGCTGCCCAGGCGTTCCTGGCGGCCGAGCAGAACCCCGACGGCGGGTTCACCACCGCCGCCGGCACAACAACAGGGTCGAACCTCCGGGCCTCCACCCAAGCGGTGAACGGCGTGGTCGGCACCTCGTTCGGGACGCTGTCGGACCCGCTCACCGGGCCGACGCCCCCAGCCCCACCGGCTGGGACCACCACAGCCGCCGGCGGGTCGTCGTCGGCACCGACCGGCACCGCCGACGCCTCCCTGCCGCCCGCCACACCGGCCGCTCCGCCTGTCATCGCCGCCAGCGGCAGCGGCCAGGGCGCCGTGACGGTGGCCAAGTACGCGAGCAACCCGACGGCCGGCGCCGTCTCCGGGGGTACCGGCGTCTACTACGACGTGGCGCTGGCCACGGGCAGCTCGTTCTCGTCGGTGACCGTCACCGTCTGCACACTGGGCCCGGGAGGCCAGTCCCTCACTTGGTGGAACGGCAGCACCTGGGCGCCCTTCAGCGACCAGTCCGACGACGCCGCGACGGGCTGCGTCACGGCCACGGTCACCCCCACCACCTCACCGACCGAGGCGCAGCTGACCGGCACGCCGGTGGCGCCGTCCACTGAGCCCGTCGCTTCGATCACCCCACCGACCACCACCGGGAAGGCGCCCGCTCCCTCGCCGGCTCCGTTGCCGGCCACCCCCACAGGCCAGGGCACCGGGTCGTCGGCCGCCACTTCCGGTGGCTATCTGGAGGTGGCCGCCGACGGCGAGGTCTTCGCCTTCGGCGACGCCCAGTTCGAGGGTTCTATGGGTGGTAAGGCCCTGAACGCTCCCGTTGTCGGCATCGCCGCCACGCCCACAGGCCACGGGTACTGGGAGGTGGCCGCCGACGGTGGGGTCTTCGCTTTCGGCAATGCTGGCTTCTATGGGTCAATGGGCGGTCAGCACCTCGACGCCCCCGTTGTCGGCATCGTCCCGACGGCGACAGGCCAGGGGTACTGGGAAGTGGCCAGCGACGGCGGCATCTTCGCCTTCGGCGACGCCCGGTTCGAGGGCTCGATGGGCGGTAAGACCCTGAACGCCCCCGTTGTCGGCATCGCCCCGGCGCCCACAGGTAAGGGGTACTGGGAGATCGCCAGTGACGGCGGGGTGTTCGCCTTCGGCTCGGCCCCGTTTGACGGCTCGATGGCTGGCCGACCCCTCGACGCCCCGGTCGTGGGCATCGCCCCCACCCTCACAGGCCAGGGCGCCGGGTCGTCGGCCGCTACCGCCGGCGGCTATCTGGAAGTGGCCAGCGACGGCGGCATCTTCGCCTTCGGCGACGCCCGGTTCGAGGGCTCGATGGGCGGCAAACCGCTCAACGCGCCCATCGTAGGGGTGGCGGCCTCCGTGGTACCGTGACCGCCGGAGTCAACAACGCGTGACGCCACCGTCGGCATTCGGGAAGCGAGCAGGAATGGCCCAGTCCCGCCGATCCCCCCACCGGGGTGCGGGAGGCCGCGCCCGGAGGTGGCTGGCCGGGTTGGTGGTGGTGATGGCCGCTGCCGGGACGGGGGCCGCAGGGACGGGGGCCTCCCTCGTCGTCACCGGTGCACCGGCCGGCGCCCAGCCGGTCGGCGACTGCTCCACCAGCAGCGGGGTGGTCGTGGTGGTGGACTTCGCCCACTGGGGCGGGACAATCGAGCGCGGCTGCGCGGCCGATCCTTCGGCCGGTTCGACCACCGGGTTACGGGCCATGCACACAGCCGGGTTCTCCACGGCAGGCGCCAGTGCCTATGGGACAGCCTTCATCTGCCGGATCGACACAAAGCCGACGCCCACACAGACATCGTGCGTCAACACCCCGCCGGCCTCGGCCTACTGGTCCTACTGGCACGCCGTCGCCGGCCAGACCACCTGGTCCTACAGCAAGCTCGGGGTGGCGACATACCGGCCACCGCCGGGCAGCGTGACAGCTTGGGTCTTCGGCGGCACCAGCGTCACAGGTTCCTCCGGCACAGGCCGGCCGCCGTTCACCCCCACACAGGTGCGGGCGACCAACACCGCGCCGGCCGGTGGCGGCTCGGGCGCGACCACCACCACGACCGCCCCGCCGGCGACCACCACCACGACGGCCGGGTCCTCGGGGTCCTCTCCGGCAGGCGGGGCGGGGGCCATCTCCCCGCCGGGCAGTGGGCAGTCCTCGGGCGGTGGTCCGTCCTCGAGATCGAGCGCCAGTGCCGGGACGTCGGCGTCGGGTGGCAGCGGCGGAGGCTCGTCGGGGTCGTCCACCGCCACGTCGTCGGCGGGCGCCAAGGATGCGGGGTCCACCGCCACCACGTCGCCGGCGGCGGCGACGGGATCGACCGCCACCACGGTCGCCGGGACCACGCATGGGGGAGCGTCCTCGACGGGGAAGGGCGACCGGTCCGGCGGCGGAAGCGGCAGTGGCGGGAGTGATGGCGGCAGTGGGGCCCACGGCAGACGGCGGGCCAGTGCCGGTCCCCGGATCGTCGACGTGGACCCGGCGTCGGCCCGGCGCGCCTCGCCGTCCGGCTCACCGCTCCCGCTCGTGCTCGGGATCGCGGTGGTGGTGGCGTTG
>JASHWO010000168.1 GCA_030044045.1 Acidimicrobiales bacterium | reverse complement strand
CCGGCGCGCCCGGTCGGCCGCCAGACCCGCCGCGAGCACATGGCCAGCGTCTTTTTCTCCATGGCCGGGGTCTCGGGCTGCTACGGGGTGGCCATTGCCGATCTGTGCCGCAAGGTCGGGGTCTCCAACCGCGCCTTCTACCAGACATTCTCGGGCAAAGAGGAGTGCTTCGTCCTCGGCTTCGATCTCTTGGCCGGGCCCATGTTGGACCGGGCCCAGGCCGCCTTCGAGGGAACCGAGGGGACCTGGGCACAGCGCGTGGGGGCCGGGCTCGAAGAGATCATGACCACGCTCGCCGCCGATCCACCGGCGGCCCGTTCGTGCGTCCTGGAGACGTTCAGTGCCGGTCCCGAGGCCTTGGAGCACCTGCGGGCGGTGATCGTGCGCACCCAGGCGGTGTTCGGCTGCACCCGGGGGGGCCTGGTGCTGCCCGCCCCGGGCGGTGATCCCCTGTGCTCGATGCACGTCGGGGCCATGCTCGGTCCCATGCAGGGCTACCTGCGGGCCGACCGGGCCGACCGGCTGGGCGAGCTGGTGCCGGGGTTCGTCTCGTTCCTGGCCAGGGTGGGGGAGGGGTGAGGGGGGAGGGGCCAGGCGGGAGCCGGCGGGTGTCGCCGCGCCGACCTGCGGGGTGAGCGGGCGGGCTCCCTCTATCCCAGCTCGGTGCCGACCACCGACACGAACGAGACCATCTCGCCCGGGTAGCCGCCGAGGTTGTGGGTGAGGGCCAGTGTCCGGTCGGTGTGGATCTGGCGCTCGGGCGTGGCCTCGCCCCGGAGCTGCAGCCAGCACTCGTAGAACATGCGGAGCCCGGAGGCGCCGACCGGATGGCCGAAGCTCTTCAGCCCGCCGTCCGGGTTGACCGGGAGCTCGCCCTGGAGCGAGAAGGTGCCGGCCAGCACCTCCTTCCAGGCGGTGCCCCGCTCGGCGAAGCCCAGGTCCTCCATGAGCACCAGCTCGGTGGGGGTGAAGCAGTCGTGGACCGCGGCCAGGTCGAGCTGCCGCCGGGGGTCGGTGATGCCGGCCTGGCGGTAGGCGTCGGCAGCGGCCGTCTCGCACTCGGGGAAGTGGGTGTAGTCGTAGGCCGGGTCGATCAGCCCCGACCCGCTGCCGGCGGCGAAGGCCAGGGCCTTCACGTAGAGCGGCTTGTCGGTGTACCGGTGGGCGTCCTCGGCCCGTACCACGATGGCCGCCGCCGCGCCGTCGGCCACCCCGGCGCAGTCGAACACGCCGAGCTGCCCGGCCACCCGGGGGGAGGAGCGGATCGTCTCCTTTGCGACCTCGCGGCGGAACTGGGCCTTCGGGTTCCGGGCCCCGTTGTGATGGTTCTTGGCGGCGATGGTGGCCAGCACGTCGGCCATCTGCTCGTCACCCACCCCGTACTTGGCGGCGTAGGCCGGGGCCACCATGGAGAACATGGCCGCCGCGGTCAGGGTGCGGGCCGTGCCGTCGCCCGGGGGGCCGGCGGCGTTCAGCCCCTGGTAGCCGCTGTCCTTGACCTTCTCGGCACCGACGGCCATGGCCACGTCGTAGGCACCGGAGGCCACGGCGTAGGCCGCCGCCCGCAAGGCCTCCGAGCCGGTGGTGCAGTAGTTCTCCACCCTGGTGACCGGCTTGCCCTGGAGCTGGAGGGGGCGGGCCAGGGTGATGCCGCTCATGCCGCTCTGGGCGGTGCCCAGCCAGTAGGCGTCGACGTCTGTCTTGGTGACCCCGGCGCCGTCGAAGGCCTCCTTCGCCGCGTCGACGACGAGGTCGTCGAACCCCGTGTCCCACCGCTCGCCGAAGGCGGTGCAGCCCATGCCCACGATGGCCACCCGGTCCCGGATGCCGTGCGAGGCCATCAGCGGTCTCCGGGGCTGGCGGGCGGCACCGGCCGGGCCTTCCAGAAGTAGTCGTGGATGCCGTCGGCGGTGAAGAGGCGGCGGAAGGTCATCTCCACCCGGTCGCCCACCGCCAGCTCGCGCTCGTCCACGTCGGTGTCGGTCAGCTCCACCGGGAATCGCCCGCCCCCGTCGAAGTCCACCACGGCGAAGACGACCGGGGGGCTGGGCGAGTAGGCCATGCGGTCGACGGTGAAGGTCACCACCGTCCCGACGGCGTCGGCCATGGGGACCGGCGCCATGTCGTCGACGGCGCCGCCGTCCATCGACACCCGGGCGGGCGGCAGGTGCACCGCCCCGCTGCTGCGGTCGCGCGAGCCCACGAACCCGTACTTCCAGCGCTCGCTGCGCCAGGCGGCAGTGGAGGAGACCCGTTGGGGCTCCGGCCGGCGGGGGGGCTCCACGGCCAGCATCCCCCGCCAGGAGAGGAACTTGCCGTAAGGGAGCTCGGCGCCCTGGGCCACCTGGTCGGCCACCGGCCGGGCCGGGTGCCAGGCGGCCAGCGCCGCGGTGGTCCGGAAGAGCAGCACGTCGGCCCCGTCGGCCAGGTGGACCACGGCGACGGTGCGGCCTGGGGCCAGCGTCCCGGCGGCCTGGCCGGCCGCCTCGTCCTCCAGCACGGCG
>JASHWO010000167.1 GCA_030044045.1 Acidimicrobiales bacterium | reverse complement strand
GACCACCCGTACCAGCTCCAGGGCGCTGACGGACCGGGCGGCCTCGACGGACGCCGCCAGTAGCGGATCCATCTGCGCCCAGCGCGGATCGGCCGTGAAGGGGTCGAGCGTCCGCAGGATGCAGGCCGACACGTAGGTGAACCAGCTCCCCACCGGGTCCTCCCGGAAGACCTCGCCCACCTCCACCACCTCGGCGCCGAGCGACTCCAGCACCGCCACGGCGCGCTCGCACACCGCCAGCACCTCGGCGTCGACCTCGGCGTAGCCGAGGGTGGGGGACCAGGCCACCCGGGCCGGGACGTGGGGGTCGGCCAGCACGTCGCGCCAGTTGGCCTCCGGCCGGGGCAGGGAGCGGAGGTCGCTGGGCTCGGGGCCCACCACCACGTCCAGGGCGGTGATCACGTCGGCGATACGGCGGGCCATCGGTCCCTTCGTGGAGAAGTCGATCCAGCCCGCCCCCTCGGCGCCGCCGGAGGGCACCCGGCCCTGTGACGGCTTGACACCGGAGAGGCCGCAACAGGCCGAGGGGATGCGGATGGACCCGCCCCCGTCCGACCCGGTGGCCAGGGGCACCATCCCGGAAGCCAGGGCGGCGGCCGACCCGCCGGACGACCCGCCGGCGCTGTGGGCCGGCTGCCAGGGGTTGCCGGTGGGGCCGAAGAGCTGGTTGGTGGTGTTGGCCGCCCAGGCCATCTCCGGGAGGTTGGTCTTGCCCACCACCACGCAGCCGGCGGCCCGCAGCCGCTCCACGTGGGCCGAGTCCCGGGTGGCCGGGGGGGCGCCGGCCAGCAGTACCGAGCCGCAGGTGGTGCGGTAGCCGACGGTGTCCTCGCTGTCCTTCACCCCGAGGGGCACCCCGGCCAGCGGTCCCGGGTCGCCGCCGGTGGCCACCACCTGGTCGACGGCGGCGGCCTGCTCCATGGCCCGGTCACCGTCCACGGCCACGAAGGCGTGCACCACCGGGTCGACGGCCTCGATGCGGGCCAGGGCGTGGCCCACCACCTCCCGGGCCGACAGCTCGCCGCCCCGCACCCGACGAGCGATCTCCACCACCGACGTCTCGCGGAAGTCCATGCTGCCTGCGTAGCACGCACGGCGCCCGCCTGCCGGCGGTGGTCAGTGCGGCAGGCGGGGGATGCCGTCGTCGACGCCGGTGGACGGCGGCGGCTCGATCCCGGCCCGGCGCATGCCCTGCTCCAACCGTTCGATGACCGTGCGCAGCACGGCCACCCGGCCGTAGCGCTTCTGCTCGGCCGGCACCACGTCCCAGCGGGCGTGGGGCTGGTCGGTCAGGGCCAGCATCTCCTCGACCGCCTGCTCGTAGTCGGCCCAGCGTTCCCGGTTGCGCCAGTCCTCGTCGGTGAGCTTCCAACGCTTGAGCGGGTCGGCCCGCCGGGCCTCGAAACGCCGGAGCTGCTCGCCGGGGGTGAGGTGGAGCCACAGCTTGACCAGCACCGTCCCCTCCTCGGCCAGCGACCACTCGAACTGGCGGATCTCCTCGTAGGCCCGGCGCCACTGGGCCCGGGTGGCCAGCTTCTCCACCCGCTCGACCAGCACCCGCCCGTACCACGACCGGTCGAGCACGGCCATGCCGCCCCACCCTGGGAGCGCCGGGGAGAAGCGCCAGAGGAAGTGGTGCCGGCGTTCGTCCAGGGTGGGCGCGCCGAACTGGGCCACTCGCACGTGGCGAGGATCGAGCGGGGCCACCAGCCGCTTGATGGCGCCGCCCTTCCCGGCGGCGTCCCATCCCTCGAACAGCACGCAGACCGGCGGCCCGAGCCGCCCGTCGCCGAGCTGGCCGCCGTTGACCAGGCGGAGGTGGAGGAGCCGTTGCTGGGCCGCGGCCAGCTGCTCGGCGGCCTCCTCGACCGACAGGCGAAGCGAGAGATCGGCCTGGGCCAAGCGGGAGCCGTCCTGGGTCACGGCACCGGCCGGTGCCAGCCCGCCAACCAGCGCCGGCCCGCCGTCACCGAGCCCACCCGGGGCTCCGCGGCAGCCCTGCCCGATGGTGGCACGGGGACCCCAGCGCCCTGCTCGACCGTCAGGCGGCCAGCGCCGCCGCTGTCGCCGGGGACGGCGGCGGGGTCTCCGGCTCCCGGGGGAACAGGAGCAGGTGGCCCAGGGCGCCCACCACCCCGCCGACCAACGGGGCCACGATGAACAGCCACACCTGGTGCAGCGCGGTGCCGCCCACCACGAGCGCCGGCCCCAGGCTCCGGGCCGGGTTCACCGAGGTCCCGGTGATCGGGATGCCGATGAGGTGCACCACGGTCAGGGTGAGCCCGATGACCAGCCCGGCGGCGGTGGCGTTGGCCAGCTTGCTGGTGGCGCCGAGCACGGCGAACACGAAGAGGGCGGTGAGCACCACCTCGGCCAGGAACGCCCCGCCGGCGCTGATGTGGATGAGCGAGGCACTGCCGTAACCGTCGGCGCCCAGCCCCACCTTGGACCGGCTGTACAAGGGGGAGGTGCTGAACATGCCCCACAGCACCAGCGCGCCCAGGATGCCCCCGGCGAACTGGGCCACCCAGTACCCGAGGGCCTCCAGGGGCGGGATGCGGCGGGCCAGCGCCGCCCCCAGGGTGACCGCCGGGTTGACGTGGCAGCCGGAGATCGGCCCGATCACGTAGGCCAGCGACAGCAGCACCAACCCGAAGGCCAGGGCGGTGGCCACCACCCCGGCGGCCACGCTGCCGCCGTCGAACTTGAAGCCGAACATGAGGGTGGCCACCCCCACGGCGAAGAACACCAGCAGGAACGTGCCGACCAGCTCGGCGGCAAGCTTTCGCACCATGGCGGTCCCACCTTTCGCCAGCCGGCCGGCATCGAGACGGTGACGACCGGCGAGGGCGTCGTCGTTGACGGAGTCTGACTGGGGACGAACCTACCGCCCGGGGGCTGCCACCGGTGTGATGGTGGCCGAGCCGCGCCGGCGCCGGCACCTGCTGGCGGACGTGGGCCTTGCACAGCAGGTGCGGCGGGTGCTCGCTACGCTCAGCCCACCCGACGCAGGCCGCGTCGGCCGGACCGGAGGAGGGCGCGGTGCAGGACACGGTGCAGGGAACGGTGCTCCCGGTGCTTGAGGTGGTGCTCGACCCGGGGGAGTCCGTGGTGTCGGAGGCCGGGGAGTTCTCCTGGATGACGGAGAACGTCGAGATGGCCACCGGCACCGGTGGCGGCACCGGCGGCAAGGGGATCCTCGGGGCGCTGAAGCGGGCCGCCGGCGGGAGCAGCTTCCTCTTCAATACGTACACCGCCCAGGGCGGCCAGGGGTTGGTGGCCTTCGCCGCCAAGATGCCGGGACAGATCGTGCCGGTGGATCTGGGCTCGGGGGCCGAGTTCGTCTGCCACCGGCACGGCTTCCTGGCCGGGCTGCCGGGGGTCGAGATCTCGGTGGCGCTCCAGCAGACCTTCCGGGGCGGGGTGTTCGGCGGCGAGGGCTTCGTGCTCCAGCGGCTGGGCGGCACCGGCCGGGCCTGGGTGGAGCTCTCCGGGGAGATCCGCACCTTCGACCTGGGATCGGGGCAGCAGCTCCGGGCCCACCCGGCGCATGTCGGGCTCTTCCAGTCCTCGGTGCGGTTCGAGGTGCAGCGGGTGCCCGGCCTGGCCAACCGCTACCTGGGCGACGACGGCCACCACTTCGTGTTGCTCACCGGTCCCGGCCGCGTCTACCTGCAGTCGATGCCGCTACCCATCCTGGCCGGCGCTCTCCAGCCGTACCTGGCTCAGGGCGGGGGGCACCCGGTGGAGGCCGGGGCGACGGGCGGCATCGTCGGCAGCGCCCTCGGGGGGCTGCTGGGGAACTGACCCCCGGCCCGGGGCGAGGGTGGGGTGGCACTGCCGCCGGCGCGGACCGTGGGCACGCCGGTCCGAGGCCGGCCCGGGGGGTGGGGGAGGCCAGGCCTATCCGGCCTTGTGGCCCCGCCACGAGCGGGGGTCGTGGTGCCCCCGCCGCCGCGACCCCCCGGGGTCCACCAGGGTGGGCTCGCTCGCCGTGGCGGCGTGGCGGCAGGCGTCGCAGAGTCGCACGCCGTCGACCATGCGGGTCACCCCGCACTGGCCGCAACGCCGGCACGGCCGGCCCACGAACACCCCGGGGACGGAGCGGGCCTGGCGGGCCGACGCCTCTGCTAGCCGGCGCTGCACGTCCTCGCGCAGCACGAACGCACCGGAGTCGGTGCGGTACACGAGGTCCCAGGTGAGCAGGTCGTGGATCAGCGGGCTCAGCCGGTCGAGGTGCCGCTGGTCCTCCTCGGTCGCCTGGCGCGACCGCCGCCGCTCTCCCTGGCCGGTCGGGGGGTGCTCCATGTCGTCACTTCCTTGCTCGTGGCCGTCACCCACCCGGCGCGCCGCCCCCGCCCTCCACCGGGCTGCACGAAATTGTGCCAGACCAGGCGGCGGCGATGTGGTCACCCGCCGTCCAGGGCCCGGGCCAGGGCGGTCACCACCGACTCCAGCCCGGCCGACCGGCTGCCCTTCACCAGCACCACGTCGCCCCGGCCCAACGGCAGCAGCCGTTCGAGCAGCGCCTCCTCGCGCTCCACCGACGGCACGCCGTAGGCGGGGGCGCGGAAGGCCACCAGCTCGATGCCGAGCGCCGCCGCCACCCCGACCACTTCCCGGTGGCCGGCGGCCGAGGTCTCGCCCAGCTCGGCCATCTCGCCCAGGACGGCCACCCGCCGGGTGCCCTCGATCTCGGCCAGCGCCTCCAGCGCGGCCCGGACCGAGGTGGGGTTGGCGTTGTAGGTGTCGTCCACCAGCACCACCCCGGTGCCGAGCGCCCGCACGCTCATCCGCCACTTCGGGGGAGCCACCCCGGCCAGGCCTGCCGCCACCGACTCGAAGGGCACCCCGGCGGCCAGCCCGGCGGCGGCGGCGGCCAGCGCGTTCGGGACCTGGTGGCGCCCATGCAGGGCCAGGCGGACCTCGGCCGTGCCCCCGGGGGCCACCAGCTCGAACCGGGGACGGGCCAGCTCGTCCAGGACCACGTGGCGCGCCGTGACGTCGGCGCCGGCTGCCGAGAGGCCGTAGCGCACCACGGTGGCCGCCGTCCGCGCCTGCATGGCCAGCACCCGGGGGTCGTCGGCGTTCAGCACGGCGGTGCCGCCGGCGGGCAGGGCCTCCACCAGCTCGGCCTTGGCGGCGGCCACGCCCTCGATGCTCCCGAACTGCTCGGTGTGGGCCCGACCGACGCGGGTCACCACCCCCACGGTGGGGGCGGCGGTCCGGCAGAGCGACCGGATGTGCCCGGGGCCGCGGGCTCCCATCTCCACCACCGCCGCCTCGGTGCCGTCGGGGGCGTTGGCCAGGGTCAGCGGCACCCCGATCTCGTTGTTGTAGGACTGCGGGCTGGCGCAGGTGCGCCAGGTGGTGGCCAGCACCCCGGCCACCAGATCCTTGACCGTGGTCT
>JASHWO010000166.1 GCA_030044045.1 Acidimicrobiales bacterium | reverse complement strand
GTGCGGTTTCGATCAATTGGTCAGGTGGTAATTTCTAAGTTCGGTCGGCAGGCATAGGACGACCACACACTGGTCGGTCGAAATCCGCGAGCCGCGGCGGCCCCGTGAGTAGGGGGAACTACGGGAGGCACAGGGCCGCTACGGCACCACGGACCCCGCGCTACCTGGGTAGACAGCGCGGAGATTCGTCGCTGCCGGGATCAATCGGCGTCAGTCAGCGGATCAATTACCGTACCCCCGTTCCCGTACCGGACCTACCGAACCGCCTCCGGTAGGCCAGATGGATATTCAATTGACTCCGCCGTACTGGGACAGTAGCAAGTCGCAGAGTAAATTGCAAGACATTGATGAACAGTTGTTCATCTCAGACGAGCCATCATCGTTTCCGCTGGTCGAGCGGTCTACGCTGCCCGAGGTGGGGGAGCCACAGGATACGAGGGCCTGGCCAGAGATCCTCGGCGAACGAGTCCTCCGGCGTCGTGTCGCGCTCGGTTGGACCCAGGCCGATCTCGCGAAGCGGATGGGCGTGTCCGTCCGCTACCTCATCGACATCGAGTGCGGCAAGAGGAACCCGTCCGTCACAGTCCTGGTCGGATTGGCGTTCGCGTTGGGGGTCTCGCCCGCTGTGTTGGTCGACGGCTTCCTGCCGTACGACGCGCGGCGTCCGAAGATGCTCAAGTCGTCCCCACCGCACATCCTGCGCAGGAACCGACGAAAAGGCACCTGAGCCCCTCGGACCTGGATACTTACTGGTATCGGTCGTTACCCGCTACCCCGTTTGGATTACACTTCCCGGACCAGAGGTCTTGGGAGGAGATCCGAGGGGGGCAAATGATCAAGCATTTCATCCGCGCGCCGTTGGCGGCCGCGGCGCTGGCCAGCGCGTCGCTGCTGGCACCAATCGCAGCAGGAGCGACGTCGACGTCGGCCGGCACGTCGTGGGGCACCTGGCAAAACCAGGCGTTCTCGGCCGTGGCCGGCTACCGGGGCGACGGGCCGCTGACCGCCGGAGCGTCCGGGCCGATCGGGTACTCCAGCGTGACAACGCCGTCGGGACCGGTCAGCGTGGCCGAGCGCACGGTCAGTGCCGAGGACAACGGGGGACGCGTCACAGTCCAGGTGACCGTGCTCGGGCAGGCCCAGGTACTGGTGACCGAGCTGAGCCCCACAGCGGGGAACGGGGGAGCGACCCTGGTCCTCCGGCCGGGCAGCTCGGCCGTCACCGGGACCTACCCGGTCCGGAGCGCCGACGGGTCGCCGGCGACCGCCGCCGCCCACCGGGGGAACGGTCGGGACGCGACGACCGACGCGGTGGTGCGGCACCTCGGCGCGGACGGTGACGGGCGGCTCACCGTCACAGGTGGCTGCTACCCGACACCCCAGTCGCCATTCGTCGCCAGTACGACATTCGGCCCTCTGGTCGACGGGACGGGCGTCATCGACTGTGGCAACCCCGAGACGCTCGGCCTGATCGTCTCGATCTACCGGGGCGTGTTCACACATGTCGGAACAAACCAGGGCGGCACCACCACACACCCCCGTACGTCCTATGCCGTCTCGACGTACTACTTCTGCACGCACATCACAGGGACCCACGAGTTCCGCACCTCACAGATCTGGAGCGTGAACGGCACCGACGAGGGTGGGGCCACATCCTCGGAATCCTGGCTGCACTGCACATAGGGCGCGGCTCCGCGGCCGTCAGATGGCGGTCGACTGGAATTTCTTCGCTGACGAACAGTGCCGACGATCGGTCAAGGAACCTTCCTCTCGTACTTCCCTTCTCGCCATCCGGCAGCGGAGGGATCGAGGGCCGTGGCCGAAGCGAGGGGCGCGTGCGGCACCGCGATCCTGACCGTGTATGGAGGTTCGGGGGCGGCATGCAGGCGCCGGCCAGAGTTGCCGACGTGAGGACACTGCATAGGTCACGATAGTTGACATGGCTGGTTACCAGTGGCAGGGTTACCTCGCCTTGTTGCACAAGGCCACGAAGTTCCTGACCTCGGCTCGCCACGCGGTCTCCGCCAGAGGAAACAGAGGTAAAAAGGTGATGCACAGTGGAGTCCCCGGCAACGGTCGCGGTGCCCAGCCGCGTCGCCGGGACCGACACTCCCGGCGAGGGAGCATCCGGAAATTCCGTGTCACACCGGCGGCCGTGCGTCGTTAGGTAGAGCGTGGGACCCGACGTGACGCCACCCCTCCCCCGGGAGTGGGGCACCGAGCAGCGGCGGCGCTATTTCGACGCGCTGCTGGCCTACATGGCCTCGCCCGGCCCCGCGACCTACGACGAGCTGATGGCGGCGGCACCGGGCCTGGAAAACGACACGCTGGCTTTCGCCGACGGGCTGGCAACGCAGCCGTTCGGCCACTGGGTGTCGCTGCTCACCGAGATGCGAGACGCCCTGGACGGCCCCGTGTCCGTATCAGCCGACGGCCGTACCCACAAGTACCTGGGCCTGCTGGATCGCCAGGACATCTTCGGTGCCTGGTGGCTCTACCGATTCTTCCCGGGCCACCACACTAAACAGACGCTCCTGGATGTCGCCGGGGCGGATGCAGGCCCTTGGCTGGCCCAGTTCGCCGACAGCCTCCGCCGGTACCCGAACTCCGGATGGTCAGACGTGGTCCGCCGTTCGCCAGCAGAGATCGAAGATGTGGCGATTGCCGCGACGGCGGTGTTCGGCTTGCGCGATCCTGGGCGCCGCTGGGAGTTCCGGGCTCACCCAGGCCGCCGACGATTGGCATGGCGCGCTGCCGTGGCGGCAGCCGCCGCGGCCATCGCCGTCGGCGCCACCGTCGTCCTCAATCAGCAGTCGCCCGTCCCCTCCCCCACGCCGCGTCTCGCCGCTTGGACTTTGGCCGGTGACATCGACCAGCCGGCATGGCGGTTGGCGTCGACCGGCATCGGTTCTGTGTACGTGAGCTGTCCGAGTTCTATGACCTGCTTCGCAAACATCACCGGGACCGGGAGCTCGACCGTAGAGGTAAGCACCGACGGGGGCACGGCCTGGACGCCTCGGAACCTTCCCGCCGGTGTGGAACTCACCGCAGCGCTCGCCTGTCATGCGTCGAGCACGTGCATCGGGACGGGGGTGGCGCCGGGCACAACAGGTGCCGAGCAGGCCGTCGCTGTCGCGACCTCAGACGGCGGCGCAACCTGGACGGAGCACCGGCTCCCCGCTGGCGTTGCCCGGGTGGAGGCGCTGTCGTGTCCTGCCCTCTCCACCTGTGTCGGCGTGGGCTTCTCCGGTCCTCCCGCTGTAACAGGGGGAACATCGACCGAAAGGGCCATCGCTGTAGAGACGACGAGCGCAGGCACGTCATGGTCGGCCGTGAACCTGCCGTCGTCTTTCTACCCGTTCGTTCATAGCCTGTCTTGCGCCTCATCCCGAGACTGCGCCCTCGCAGGATCGGTGACAGCGAACGTCGCTGGGCAGTTTCGTCCCACAACGGCTGCCGCGCTCTATACGGACGACGGAGGAGCGCACTGGCACGTGGCTGAACTGCCGAGCGACCTTGGTGCCGTTCAGGCTCTCTCTTGCGCCCGTGATGGCGACTGCCTCGCAGTGGCAGACCGTGGTTCGGGGTCTACGCCGAATCACTATGCGGTCCTCAGCTCGCCAACAGGAGGACGGACGTGGCACGTTACGCCCGGGGCAGGGTTCTCGCTTGTCTACGCGTCAGGAATAAGTTGCCCAGAGCCGAGCACCTGTATCGTGACCGGTAGAAGTGCGCCCACGACCAGCCAGAGCTCAATCGGCGCCATCACTTCGACGCACGACGGCGGCGCATCGTGGACGGCGGCGACACTCCCAAAGAGTTCGACAGTCTCCGAGCAGCAACACGTCGACGCCACAGCGCTGTACCTCACGACAGTTACAGCGCTGTCGTGTCCGAGCGCGACAGCCTGCGTCGCTCTGGCTTCCACTGCGTTTACCAAGCAAACAGCGGCACCAGTCGTGTTGCGAGACAACGACTCGTAGAACGTCCGGGAGTTCGAGCGGCCTCTCCCAGCCTCTCGTCTAGCGGCCGCAGACGGCCTACGGCCCCCTAGACCTACCGATTCGGCAAATACCCCAAAGGCGCCTGATTCGACCTGTCACCAGGTATCCGAGCCCTATCCGTAGCCATTCCTAACCGAACTTGCAGCCTTGCGAGAGTCGTCTCCATGCAGAACGACGCTCCGGCGGCCACCGTCTCGCGCACCTGGCCGATCAGTACCCGAGCGGCGACGATCTCCATCCGGCAGGCGGATGGCCCTCCTCGTGCAGGCGTGCGGCGATCACGTCGCTGTTCAAGAACCGGAGCCCGGAGGGGACCAGCTCAGCAGCGGTCGTCGTCTTCCCCGCTCCGTTCGGCCCGGCGAGGATCATCGCCTCCGGCGGCACCCCGTCCTCTGTCACCGCCTCACGTTACGAGAGGCAGATGGTCGCCACCGATCTCTCCAGCCACTCGCTCATGATCCGAGGTGAGTGGGCGCCGCTCGTTGGAGCGTGAAGCTCACAGCTCCCGCCCCTGGCCACACGCGAATTTACCGTTCCCCCTTCCCTTCGACGGGGTACCTGTGGTACAACCCGTTCCAGCGTATGTTCGAGCGGTGGCGATCCACCGCGGTTTGAACAGCGGGAGACACTGACAGCGGCGGTTGAAGGGGGTTCCATGCAGATCCGGCGGTTCGGTGGCGACAAGGGTCGCGCCGAGACGAACGAGACGCCCGCGACGGGCTCGTCTCGAATTATCGGGGGGGGGGTAGCAAGGCCCTAACCTCGACCTTCGCGCCCTCTGGCGCACGTTTCTCACGTACGACCGGCGGCTCGGGCCGCCGGTTCTTCGCGTCCGGGTCGCGCTTCGGGCAGATTCTCGCCGGGTTCTCAGCGCTGGCCATGCTGGCCGGGGTGCTGAGCGTGTCGGTGGCCGAGGCCCCGGCCCAGGCGACGACAACCACCAAGGCGGTCTCGCTCACCATGACGGCGGGCTCCTTCTCGACCAAGAGCGGCTCGCCCACAACGCTGCCCCCGGTGGCCGGGCCGGTCTTCGCCGGCACCGAGACATCGACTACAGGGGCCATCGCCACAGGGGTGCTCACGACCCTCGTGAAGAAGGAGTCCAACGAGGGCTCCACAGAGACAATCATCATCAGCCAGGTCACAGCGACCAAGGGGACCGGCTCGGTCACCACAGCCGGCCAGGTGTCGATCGGCCTGACAATCGACTACGAGGTCCACATCACCAAGCCGGTGACAGCAAAGTGTATTACCCCCGCGACGCACGTCGTGCTCTCGTCGGCGTCGTCCTACACAGCGACCACCAAGACGGTGACCGTGGCCGACACCAGCATTATCGTCCCGGACTTCAGCACAGGCTGCATCGCACAGAGCGAGCTCAACACCACATTCTCGGGCCGGGGCGGCTCGCTCTCCCTTACCCTGCACGGCACACTGGCCGTCCCACCGCCGGCGACACCGACCACACTCGCCCTCTCGACCACGCCGGCCAGCCCGCAACTCTCGGGCACCTCGGTGACGCTGAAGGCCACAGTGAAGAAGAGCACAGGAGCCCTGGCCACGGCAGCCAAGGGCTCGGTGACCTTCCGTGACGGGACAGCGGTCCTCGGCACCGCATCGGTGAGCAGTGGCTCGGCCAGCGTCACCACGACCACCCTGCCGGTGGGCACCGACAAGCTGACCGCCACCTTCGGCGGTGGCGGCGGCTACAAGGCCAGCGCCTCGACCGCCCTCACATACGTGATCGAGGCCAAGCCGACGGTCAGCGTCAACGGCCTACCCGCTACGGTGACCGGCGGCTCGGCGACAGAGCACACATTCACGGTGACCGTCACAAACCCCTCGAACGGTGCGGCGTTGAGTCAGCTCTTCGTGAAAATGGTCCTCAGTGGCATCAACACACCGTCGACGACAGACGAGGTGCTCCAGTACAAAGACACCAGCGGGGCATGGTGCACAATGATCGGCTTCACAACAACGTTGACCACGGTTTACGGGTACTTCGCCGGGGCGGCGAGCTCATGCACCCACCCGACGTCGTTCTCCCTGGCGAAGGGCACGGCGCTGACGGTCGACTTCCGCATCCAGTACCCGACACCGACCAGCAACTACTACGGCACCCAGACGGTGACGGCGGGCCTCTACGACGGGACCTGCTCGTCGGGGGCGTGCACCCCGACCTCGCCGTTCTCGACGGCCACCACCGCCCCCACGGGGACCGGCTCGGTGACGGTCGTCCCGCCGACCCCGTTCTCGTCGACCTCGGTCCTCAACAGCGATCGCGCGTCCCAGAAGACAGTCCGCAAGACCTTCGACGTGTTGCTGGGGTCCAAGGTGGCGCCCACACGGTCGATCACGCCCTCTAACCACCTGCCGGCACCGACCGGCATCATCAGCTACGTCATCGGCAGCACGACGATCGCCACGAGCACAGTGGCGATCGCACAGGGCCACACAGGCTACACAAAGGTGACCCTCTACGACACGGCCGGCCTGACAGTCGGGACCACGTACACGGTGGTCGCCACGTACACGCCGAAGAGCTACACAGGGCACACCATCTACAAATCGAGCACCTACTCGTTCACGTTCAAGGTGCTCGCAGCGCCGACGGGGACGCCGTTCGTGTGCTCGGTGTCGGGGCTCAGTTCGGGAACCGTTCCTGCGTACGTGAACGCGTCGGGCACCACGGCGCCAGCGGTGCTGGCCACATCGACAAAGAAGATCGGCGTGAGCGACGTGCAGGTGACGCTCGTCATGGATCCGGCAGTAGGGGCGAGCTTCTACAACACAGGCCAGAAAGCGGCCTCCATCGGCTTCTCCCCGACAGGTGCCAGCGCCACGGCCGGACCGGTCACCTTTACTGGAGCAACAGCTACCTCGAGCGAAGGCGTCGGGACGTGGACGGGCATCACGACGTCGGTCCCGCTGAAGAAGGGAACCGCTCCGGGAAGCGAGGTCGCGGTCGGCAACGATAAAATATCGTGGCTTACCGGTTTGACAACCTGGACATGCACCGCCGCCACAGCGGCCAAGCCGGCCCCGGTGACGTCGTTCGAAGTCGCCGGCACCACCCTCACGGCCAGCCCCACAGGCTCGGCCACCGTGGGCAGCCCGGTGACCCTCACCGCCCACGTTTACCCTACGTCGGCCACAGGGGGGACGACCTCCCAGGTGCAGTTCTTCGACGGCACCAAGAGCCTGGGCACCTCCCTGGTCTCGACCACGGGGTCCAGCCGGGGCACGGCGACGCTGAGCGTCTCCACACTGGCCGTGGGCTCGCACTCCTTCACC
Source organism: Acidimicrobiales bacterium (assembly GCA_030044045.1). The sequence goes on along the minus strand of JASHWO010000166.1, from coordinate 1,638 downwards.
GCCACCTGGACGGGGACAGCGAAGACAAGCATCCCCTTCAACGTGTCGTCGGCCGTGCCCTACACGGTCAACCCCACCCCGGTCACAGCCCCGGTGGTGACGACCCAGCCCACCAGCGCAGGCGTGAAGGCCGGCCAGAGCGCCACCTTCACGACGGCCGCCTCGGGCACCTCGCCCAGCGTCCAGTGGCAGGTCTCGGCTGACGGGGGGACAACCTGGAGCGACATCACCGGGGCCACGTCTGACTCCTACAGTGTGGTGGGCACCAAGGGGAACAACGACACCCAGTACCGCGCCGTGTTCACCAACGCAGCGGGCTCGGCCACCACCAACCCGGCCACCCTGTTCGTGACAGCCCGTGGCTACCGCCTCACCGCCTCCAACGGCGGCGTCTACGCCTATGGCAACGCCCCCTTCTACGGCTCCGCAGGAGGTATCCACCTGAACGCCCCCATCGTGGGCAGTGCCGCCACCCCGACAGGCGGCGGCTACTGGCTGGTGGCCTCTGACGGGGGCATCTTCTCCTACGGCACCGCCCCCTTCTCCGGCTCCATGGGTGGAAAACCCCTCAACGCCCCCATCGTCGGCATGGCGGCGGCCCCCACAGGCCACGGCTACTGGGAGGTGGCCAGTGACGGCGGCATCTTCGCCTTCGGCGCGGCCGGCTTCTACGGCTCCATGGGGGGCAAGCCCTTGAACCAGCCGGTGGTGGCCATGGCGGCGGCCCCGACAGGCAGGGGCTACTACGAGGTGGCCGCCGACGGGGGCATCTTCGCCTTCGGTTCGGCCGCCTTCCACGGCTCGACCGGCTCGATGACCCTCGACAGGCCCATCACCTCCATGGCCACTACCCCGACAGGCGGCGGCTACTGGCTGGTGGCCAGTGACGGGGGCATCTTCGCCTTCGGCAGTGCCCACTTCTACGGCGCTGCCGTTGGTGGCGCGGGGGCCGGCACGGCCACCAGCCCTGTGGTGGGCATGCTTCCCACGACAGACGGCGCCGGCTACCTCGAGGTCGAGGCGAACGGCCGGGTGGTCCAGTTCGGCGACGCGGCGCTCGCCGGTACAGCGCTGACCGAGACACTGAGCGGCGCCTCCATCGTGAGCATCACTTCCTAGAGGGACCACGCAGGAACATACGCCGGCACCGGGGGTCGCAGTGGCGGCCCCTGGTGCCGGGCAACCAGCACGACACACGAACGACGAACGAAGGGGATCGCAGTGCGAGGACGATGGATGCGCACCATGGGTGCGGCAGTGGTGGGGGTCCTGGCCGGCGGGGCCGGCCTCGGGATCGTCGGGGCGGGGGTGACGACCAGCCTGAGCGCAGGCACTGCCGGGGCCGACAGCACCGGCTACCTGCTCACCTGCACACTGAGCGGCACCAAGATCACAATCCCCGGGACCATCACGACCGGCACCCTGCCGAGCACGGTCACAGCGGGCAAGGGCTTCACACTCACGAACTACGGCATGAAGTTCTCCTTCCCGGCCACAGGCCTCTTCGGTGACTCGGCCACACTGACCGTGGGGGTCACCCTCACCACCACGGTGACGGCGACCGGGGCCACCCCTGCCACCCAGACCACCGCCATCACCCTGCCCACAACCAAGTTCCCCCCCAAGGCCACATTCCCG
>JASHWO010000165.1 GCA_030044045.1 Acidimicrobiales bacterium | reverse complement strand
CTGGAGAACCTGCGCCGCGAGCTGGCGCTGCCCCTCGACCCGGACCGGGTGGCCGGGCTGACGGACGGGGCGACCGTCCACGCCGCCGGGTACGAGGCCGTGGCCTTCTCGGCGCCGTGGCCGGAGGAGTGGCTGGTGCACCGGTCGGCGTTCGGGCGGCACATGTCGACCGACGCCCCGCTCGGAGAGTGGGCGGTCGAGGAGGAGGCCTGGGACCCCGATCGGGTCCGCCGGTTCGAGCAGCTCGTGGAGCGGATGGGGCGAGAGCTCCTGGTGGCGGTGGCCGTGGAGCGGGCCAGCGGGCAGCCGGTGGCCTTCAGCGAGCTGTCGGTGTCGCGGGCGGTCCCCGACATCGCCTACCAGTGGGACACGCTGGTGTTGCCGGGCCACCGGGGCCACCGGCTCGGCCTGCTGATCAAGCTGGCCAACCTGCGGCGACTGGCCGAGTGTTCGCCGGGCACGTCGCTGGTGGTCACCTGGAACGCCCGGTCGAACAGCCCGATGATCGTCGTGAACGAGGCCCTGGGATGCCGGGTGGTGTCGGTGGGCCGGACCTGGCAGAAGTGGGTGGGCTGAGGCTCTGGCCCGGTCCCGGGTGACGTGGCGCTGGTCGGGGTACGATCCGCCCGGCAACAGGCAGTGCGGGCGAGCGGAGGGACGTCATGGCACACCGACGGATCGTGGGACAGACCCTGGCACGAGGGTTCGGAGCGCCGGTGGGGCTGGTCTCGGCACTGGGGCTGGCAGCCGTGGCGGTGGCGGCGGCGGTGATGGCGGCGGTGACCGTCCTCCCGGCCGCCACCGCCGGAGCGTCCGGGACAGCGGCGCCGGTGGCCCCGTTCCAGAGCGCGGCCTGCGGCGCCGCCCCCGCCGGGTACGCCACGTGCCTCGTCCATCTGTGGCACCACGGGACACCGGGCACGGGCGGCCCACAGGGGCACGGCAGGACAACAGGCACGAGCGCTGCCCAGGGCTCGACGCCTTCGGGCTACTCGCCTCAGACGATCACCACGGCCTACGGCTTCTCGACCACCGGCGGCGCGGGCGAGACGATCGCCGTCGTCGACGCCTTCGGCGCCCCCACAGTCACACGTGACCTCCAGTCCTTCGACAGCCAGTACGGGCTGCCGTGCACAAGCTGCTTCACCAGGGTCAACCAGGCAGGGGGCACCACCTCGCCCCGGGCCACAGCCGGGTGGGCCCTCGAGACCAGCCTCGACGTGGAGTGGGCCCATGCCCTCGCCCCCCGGGCCCACGTCCTGCTGGTGGAGGCCACCACAAACAGCGACGCCAACCTCTTCACCGCCGTCCGCTACGCCGCCGCCCACGCCCAGTACGTGTCGATGAGCTGGGGCGGGAGCGAGACAGCCGGCGAGTCGACCTACGACTCGTCCTTCACCCCGGGCGTGAGCTTCTTCGCCGCCACCGGCGACACCCACTCCGAGGTGATCTACCCGGCGTCCTCCCCCGACGTGGTCGCCGTCGGCGGCACCACGCTGGACGTCACTTCGACCGGAGCGTGGCAGAGCGAGTCGGCGTGGGCCACAGGCGGGGGCGGGTGCAGCCGCTACGAGACGGCCAGCCCGGCCCAGGCGGCCTTCCCCACCTACGACCAGGCGAACGCCACATGCGCCGGCAAGCGGGCCACGCCCGACCTCTCGCTCGACGCCAACCCGAGCACCGGCGTGGCCGTGTACGACACCGAGCGGGTCACAGGCTTGTCGGGGTGGATCCAGGTCGGCGGGACGAGCGCGGCCACGGTGATGACGGCTGCCCACGCCGCCGAGACGGCCACGCTGGTCGACGCGGCCGACGTCTACGGCGGCTCGCTGAAGACCTACAACGTCACCTCGGGCAGCAACGGCCACACCTGCGTGGCGGGCTACAACCTGTGCACCGGGTTGGGGAGCTGGAACACAGCGGTGGGCACGGTCGGCGCGTCGCCGACCGGCTCGCTCTCGTTCTCCGCGTCGACGGTGACGGTGACGGCAGGCACGCCGGTGCAGCTCTCGGTCTCGCTCTCGGCGGCCCAGACCGGCGCGGTGCCCGTCACGGTGTCGGCCGGCTCGGGTGGTGAGCTCTCGATCACAGGGTCCACGTACTCCTCGAGCGTGACGGTCAGCGTGCCGGCGGGCGCCACCAGCGCCGCCTTCTGGTACGAGAACACGAAGGCCGGCACCGCCACCCTCTCTGCGTCGTCGGCCGGGTGGGCGGGGGCGGCCGCGCCGGTGGACGTCGAACCGGGCGCGCTGCAGACGATCACCGTCTCGCCGGGCTCGGCCTCGCTCAGGGAGGGCGCCACCCAGGCGTTCACCGCGGCGGGGGCCGACGCCTACGGCAACCCCGTGTCGATCGACCCGACCTGGACGGCGAGCACACTCACCGGGGCCACGGTCAGCCCCTCCACCGGCACCGGCACGACGTTCACCGCCGGCACGACGGCGGGCACGGGCACCGTGACCGCCACCGCCGGCTCGGTCAGCGGCCACGCCACCGTGACCGTGACCGCCGCCCTGTCGACGGCCGTGACGGTCAGCGCCGGGTCGACGTCGTCGCGCGCCGGCACCTACCAGGTCCCGCTCACGGTGACCGCGACGAGCGCGTCCGTCGCGCTCAGCCAGGCCAGCGTGTCCCTCGACGTGTTCAGCGGGACGTGCAGCGGCACGCCGGTCGCCTCGGGCACCGGCTCGACCAGCAGTCGCGGGACGGCGAGCTTCACCTTCTCCACCCGGTCCACCGGCTCCTACTGCGCCGAGGCGACGGTGACCAAGCCGGGCTACGCCACCGCCACGGGCACGACCTCGTTCACCGTGGCCGGCACCACTGGCAGCCGGCGGGGCGCCCGGCAGGAGGGCCCGGGGGCCGACGGCCGGCTGACCTGAGCCGCCGCCGCCTCGGACCATCGTGGGGTCCGATCCCGATACACGTGTGATACACGTAACGTGTATACTTCGTGCATGAGCAGAGCCCGGACCAATATCGAGATCGAGGACGACTACGTCCGGGCGATCATGGACCGCTATCGCCTGCACACCAAGACCGAGGCGGTCGACCTGGCGTTGCGCCACCTTGCCGGCCAGCCGATGACCCGCGACGAGGCCTTGGCCATGCACGGGGCCCGGGCGATCGACCATGTGCCTGCTGACGCCGGTCCGCGAGTCTCGTGATCCTGGCCGACACCTCGGCCTGGGTGGAGTACGACCGGGGCACGGGGAGCAGCGTGGATCGGCGCATGGTCGAGTTGGTCCGCGACGAGGGCCCACTTGCCGTCACCGAGCCCGTCGTGATGGAAGTTGCCGCTGGTGCTCGCACCGACGAGCGCGAGGAGCAGCTTCGCCGCCTCCTTTTACGGTTCGAACTGCTCGGGTTCGACAGCACCGTCGACTTCGACGGCGCGACGTACGTCTACCGGCGGTGCCGCCAGGCCGGCGTCACGCCTCGTGGGCTCGTCGACTGCATGATCGCCACGGTGGCCCTCCGCCACGGAGCCACCCTGCTGGCCGCCGACGCAGACCTCGTGCGTATCGCCGGGGTCATGGGGATCGACCTCGACCGTTCGTCTCCTGCTTCTGCTCGCTGATCGACGTCGTTCGAGGTAGTGGCCGGCCACCGGCGGACGATCCCTGGCGGAGGAGGCGCCCGCCTTCCACGGGATTGCATGTGTATGCGGTATGGCGTATAGTCTTGCAGATGAAGGTCGGGGTGGTCGGGGCGTCGGGGTACGCCGGGGTGGAGCTGTTGCGGCTGTGCGCCGGTCACCCTGCGCTGGAGGTGGTGGTGGCCGCCGCCGGGTCCCACGCCGGCCAGCCGGTGGCCGCCCACACCCCCTCGCTGGCCGCCGCCTACCCGTCGCTGGTCTACGTCGGCGTCGGCGGTGTCGGCGTCGGCGTCGACGTCGGCGGCGGCCCGGGGGCCGGTGAGACCGGTGAGACCGGTGGGGCTGGCGGGGGTGGCGGGGCCGGGGCGGCCCCGGGGGTTGGCACGGGGGCCGGTGCCGCGGCCGGTGCCGGTGTCCTCGACGGCTTGGACGCCCTGGACGCCCTCGACGGCCTGGACCTGGTCTTCTTCGCCCTGCCCCACGGCCAGTCGCAACGGCTGGTCCCGGCGCTGGTGGGCCGGGTCGGCGCGGTGGTGGACCTGGCCGCCGACTTCCGGCTGCACGACCCCGCCCTCTACCCGGCCTGGTACGGGGAGGACCACGCGGCGCCGGCGCTGCTGGCCGAGTTCGCCTACGGGCTGCCCGAGCTGTACCGGGAGGGCCTGCCCGGTGCCCGGCTGGTGGCGGCGGCCGGGTGCTACCCCACGGCGGCGGCCCTGGCCCTGGCCCCGCTGGTGCGGGCCGGGGCCATCGAGGTCGACGGCATCGTGGTGGACGCGGCCAGCGGGGTGTCCGGCGCCGGACGGGCGTCGAGCGAGCGGCTGCACTTCGGCACGGTGGACGAGGACTTCACCGCCTACGGCCTGCTCACCCACCGGCACACCCCGGAGATCGAGCAGGCGGTGGGGGCGGGGACCTCGGTGCTCTTCACCCCGCACCTGGCGCCGATGGTCCGGGGGATCCTGGCCACCTGCTACGCCCGGCCGGCCCGGTCGATCACCACCGAGGACGTGCTGGGCCTCCTGCGGGACGCCTACGGGGGGGAGCCGTTCGTGGTGGTGGGCGAGGAGCCGCCGTCCACCAAGGCCACGGCCGGGTCGAACTGTGCCCACCTGACCGCCCGGGTGGACGGGCGGACCGGCTGGGTGCTGGTCCTGTGTGCTCTCGACAACCTGGTCAAGGGGGCGGCCGGCCAGGCGGTGCAGTGTGCCAACCTG
>JASHWO010000164.1 GCA_030044045.1 Acidimicrobiales bacterium | reverse complement strand
CGGAGCTTGCGCACCGCCCGCAGGTCGGTGAACCACTCGTCGGCGAGCTGGGGGGACCAGTCCCAGGGGAACGCCTGGGCATGGGTGGCGAAGGCCCGCACCATCTGTTCGCGGGCCGCCACCGTGTCGAACGACAGTCGGCGGGCGAGCTGTTGGTTTCGCCAGCCGTTGAGCATCGCCGCGAATACCTGCTCGTCGGGGTGCAGGAGCGCCACGCCGTCGAGGAGCTGGAGCCCGGCCGCCCCCGGCACCACTCGGTCACCACCCACCATCGCCCCCTCGCATCAGATGCGATATTATCGCATCGGCCGCGGGGCGTGGCAACAGCCCTGGTCCCCTGGCCGCGACTCCGCCAGACTCCGGCGGCCAGGGAGTGGCGTCATCGCGCCTGGCCAGGTCATGGCCTCAACACCCGAGTGGCGAATTCGCGGTGGATGCCTATACGCCACACAACGAGGGGGGGCAGCAAGATAGATGATCCGTATAACGGATCATGAGCCCCTTTCATCGACCGGCCGTCCCGGCCGACCGTTACCAAGGTGTCGTCACGTCGTGGCGTCGCTGCGCTGGAGCGAAGGGGGACCGCCATGATCGGCACGGCTGCAAACGGACCGGGAGCCACCCTGTGGTGCTCGTGGCCGCCGGTACCTCCTTCCAGGCACCACGTGGGCTTGGCGGCCGTCCTGGAGGCCCCAGGGGCCGCCTCCGGGCTACCTGCGGCCCCGCACCCCTGACCCCGGATCAACCCTGCCTACCCCACCCAGCTCGCCTCCCCACCCTCACACGCCCAGCCCGTCCTACGCCACCGCCACATCCGCCCGCCCACCTATCGGCCAAATGCCCGCCGACCGATCCTCGCCCGAATCCCCCAGTCCGAACCTCCCCGCCAACGGACCCGACATAAGCGACACACTGGCAGGTTGCGCCGGAGGCGCAACCTGCGGCACCCACTGCCGCCGGCCATTGGCCGCAAACCCCCCGCGATCCGTCCGTCCCATTGGCCGCCCGGCTCGTCCCGGTCCCGCCGGTACCGGCCGCCGCCCCTGCACCTGCCCGCCGGTACCCGCGTGATGGGGTCGTCGGGTGCGTTGGTGGTGGTCGGGTCGCCTGGTGATGGCTCGTCGGTCGGCTGGTGCGTCCAGTGCTCGGTGCCGGTTCCGTGAGGATGTCCGTCGTGAGGTCGTGGGGAGGTCGGGGGAACGGGTCCCGGCGGGGTGGTGACGGCCGGTTCGCCTGCCGGGCCGGTTCCCTCGAAACGGGGGTGTAGGGACAGCACACCCTATGCACCGGGTGCCTGGAATTTCGTTCTTTGTGTGGGGGAGCGGGTGCCCGGCCGACCGTTCTCCACATGGGACGTGTGCTTCGGACAACGGTGGCCAGCGACGTGGCGCGCTACGTGCGCCGCCACGGCGCCCTTTCGGTGGCGGTGCTGGCCGAGCGATCGGGGGTGAGCCGGGCGCAGATCCGGGCCGTCGAGGCAGGCACCAACCAGCCGGGCGTGCGCACCCTCGCCCGGCTGGTGGCCGGGGCGGGCGGCCGGCTGCGCCTGGGAGTCGAGTGGCCCGACGGCCGGGTCCACCTCGTGGACAGTGCCGACCACGACGAGCTGCGCCGCTGGGCCGCCGTCCAACGGCCCCCGGCCGGCCCGGCCCGGACATGCCGCCTCGAACAGGTCGCCGCCTACCTGGAGCGCCGCCCCGGCGGGGCGAGCGCCGACCAGGTGGCCTACGCGCTCGGGGTCTCAGAACGCCGGGTGACGTTCCTACTGCGGATCTTGGAGGGGTTCGGCGTGGTGGTGGTCGCCCGCGACCCAGGGCCACCCACGTACTCGGTGGCGAATGGTGCGGCGGGTCCGGCCACCGGGCCGGTCGCCGCCGGCGGTTGAGGGTGACGGTCGCCGGGAGGCCGGTCAGGACGGGGAGCAGCCAGGCCCCCGCCGGGGCGGGGGCACGGCCCATGATGGCTGGCGGACGACATCGCCACGGGGCCGTCAAGGGTCGCCCGCCACCCGTGGCGGGCTACCGGCCGGGGCCGGCACCCTTGACCGCCCCTTCCACGCGGGTTCCAAGCCGGTGACCTGGGGTTGGTAGCGGGCGGGGGGGCCGATACCCCCGGCCACGCCCCCACCTGCTCCCCACGCTGTTGGTATGCGGTGGGGGAACCGAATGTTGTGAGAACTGCCGGACAGCCCGACCGTTCTTCGGTGGAATGAGTGCTCAGCGTGGCGTGAGGAAGTCCCGGGGACTGGCGGGGCCGGCGGTCCCGGCCGTAAGGAAGTCGGGTGTCACCCCCCTGATGGGCTCGGTGGTGAACACGAGAGGAAACCGTGGCGGCGTGGGAAACGCGCTAGATCGGTCACCCGGCCGGCCCATGACGGACGAGGAGTGGATTGCCACGCAGTTGGCCGCGGCGCCGCCCCTCACCGACGACGCCTGGGCGGCCATCGCCTCGATCATCGCCAGACGACCTCGACCCGCCGGGGATCGAAGCGACCTCCCTTCTTCTCGGCCGGCTTCACCACGACGGACTGGAGCACCTGGCCGACGACGGCCCGGCGTTCGTCAAGCGTCAGGGTCGGCCACGACGTCGCTACGTTCGTCGGCCGGTTAGCCAGCGCCACCTGGTCACGCAGCCAGCTCGCCCGATCGCTGCGGAGCTGGTTCGCTTCGTTCTCCAGCTTGGTAACGGCCGGGAACACGGTCTCCGAGGAGAGATCGCCCGCCGAGAACGCCGCCATCAGCTCGGAGATCCGGGCGGTGGTGGCTACGAGGTCGGCTTCGCCCGGCCACGGCTCGATCTCGTGGGCGACGTCGCGGTCGGACAGGTGGCGCAGCACGAGCTGGGCCACCAGCTCGTCCAGGCGTGTTCCCGCCACGCCCATGCCGCCGCACCCACCATTGGTGGTGGCCGGCTTGCAGGCGTACATGTGGGCCTGCCGGCGACGGGGGTTCTTGCTGGCCGTCATCTTGGCCCCGCACTTCCCGCAGCGCACCAGCCCGCTCAGGAGGTGCTTGTGGCCGCCGGGATGGGTGTGGCGGCCCGTGCGCTCGGGGTCGCAGAGGAAGGCGCACAGCGCCTCCCAGGTAGGTATGTCGAGGATGGGCGGGCGTTGTGCCGTCACCTTCTCGCCGTGGGCGTCGACCGCGATCTGCCGTTGATGGATGCGGTAGCCGGCGATGTGGGGGGAGACGAGCAGGCGGCGCAGCGTCGACTGGCGCCACTCGCCGCCGGTCGAGGTCTTGACGCCCTGTTCGTTCCAGCGCCGGGCGATCGAGTGCATCGACATCCCGTGCAGTACGTCGGTGGCCGCCTGGCGGATCAGCCCGGCCTCGGCGTCGCAGATCGTCACCCTGTCGCCCTCGTAGCCGAACGGGCGGCGGGTACTGCGCGGGATACCCCGTTGGGCCAGCTCCAGGTTCTTGCGCTTGAGTCGGCGGGACGTGTCCATCGAGGACTTGTTGGCGAAGGCGATCATCACTCTTGCGTGGGTCTTCCCGTCGGGCGTCGAGAGGTCCAGGTCGGACTGCACGGTGGCGAACGCGAGGCTTGGCCGAGTGTCGAAGATCTCGATTGCCCGCTCCAGGTCGCGTGGTTGGCGGGCGAAGCGGTCGAGGTCGTAGACCACCACCCCGTCGAGAGCGCCGGATTCCAGATCGCTCAGCAATCGCTCGAACTCAGGCCGCTTGACCTTGGCTTTGAAGGCGCTCACGTCGTTGTCGACGTAGAGCCGGGCCACGACGTGCCTGAGCCGGTGGTCCGTCGCCGGTGGGCGGCAGGGTTGCGGACCCTGTTCGACCTGTGCCTGCCGGCAGTGGACGCGTGGCTGGTGATCAACAACAGCAACGGCGAGGGCCGCAGAGTGGCGGCGGGAACCCACACCGAGCCAGTTCCGCTGGTGATGGACCCGGTGCGGTGGTCGCGATTGGTGGAGGTAGCTGGCAGGGTCGGGGTGGTCAGCGCGTCGCGCGACGAGCGTTGAGGTCTTCGACCCCGTTCCCCCGGTCCACGAAGACCGGCAGCCCGAGCCGGAGGCGACGCTCGACCTCGCGTTTGGCCGCCACAGCGACCTTGGTCGGGATGTCCCCGAACACCGGCGATACCAACGCCAAGTGGGCCACCCCTCGCTCGACGTCCCCGATCTCCGGCATGCGACCAGGTTAGCCGGCGCTATGCCGTCCCCCTCACCCCTCCCCCACCCTGGCCAGGAACGACACGAACCCCGGCACCAGCTCGGGCAGGTGAGACGGCCCGCGGGTGACCGGCACCCACCTGACGCCCCGGCACCTCGCGATACGGCACCACAGGCACCATCGATCTCCCAAAGGAGCGGAGATCAGCTGGCCAAACGGCCGCGAGGGCGCTCGGTGACCCGCACGTCGACCTCGCACCCGAGGACATAGAGCAACGCCAGCAACTGGCGTATCGACTTGGCGTAGTTGGTGGGGTCAAGGAGGCGGTAGAGCTGTGCGGGAGAGGTGCCCAGCCAGCGCGCCACTTCGCGAACAGAGAGCCCAGAAGCCTCGAACCGTTCACGAGCTTCCTGCGTGAGGCCATACAGAGCCAGCTCCGCCATGTAGGAAGGGTCTGCGTTGTACTCGAGCACGGCGTCCACGTGCACGCTGCCTTCGGCACCGGAGGCCAACCGATACGTGAAGCCCTCCCTGCCCAGCTCTGGATCGACCGATACATCGACGATCCGATCACCTGCCGACGGCCTCGGATCGACCCTGGCATAAGGAAAAGCCAGCGTTCGGCTACGAAGGCGGACCTCAAAGGCCCGCTTCCGGTTGTTCGCAGCAACACCAAAGATCTTCACAACCTCTGCTCCTTCACCAACTCACGAAGCAACCGTTCGATCCGCCCAGAGGCCTGGCCCTTCATCGGCTGCCAGTTGTCGAGGTCCCACTTCACGATCAGCTTGCCGTCCCGGTACACGTGCACGTGTCGAGGACCGTGGTCACCGACCCACGCGAGGAAGACGTAGCCGCCTCGCCGGACCTTGGACACCACAGAACGTTACCACAGCTGGTAACGCTTCAGTCCCCCGCCCGCTCACCCCTCCCCCACCCGCACCAGGAACGAGACGAACCCCGGCACCAGCTCGGGGAGCCGGTCGGCCTGGTCGGCCCGGAGATACCCCTGCATGGGCTGGAGCATGGCCCCCACAGCCATCGAGCACAGGGGATCACCGTCCAGGGCGGGCAGCACCAGGCCCCCCCGGGTGCAGCCGAACACCGCCTGGGTGCGCACGATCACCGCCCGCAGGTGCTCGAGGGCGTCGGGCCCGGCACTGAACGTCTCGAGGACGCACGAACGCGCGGCGGGGGGGTCGGCAGCCAGCGTGGTCATGATC
>JASHWO010000163.1 GCA_030044045.1 Acidimicrobiales bacterium | reverse complement strand
GCGGCTCGGGCGCTGCTCCGGCGACGGGCACCGGTGCGGGGGCGGCCAGCCCAAGCGTCCCGTCGGTGCTGGCCACACCGGCCGGCTCGGCGGGCGAGCTGTGGGCAGCCGGATCGACCGGCGACTCGTGCGCCAGCCCCCTGCGCCTGTGGCGGATCAGTGCCGTCACCGGGAGCGGGCGGGCGGTGGCCACGCTGCCGACCGGGACCACCGAGCCCTGCCTGGCTGATGCCCGCGTGGCCGTCGTCGGCGCGGCGGCCTTCGTGCTCGTCGCCGGGACGAGCCGGCCGGCCGAGCTCTGGCGCGTCACCGGCTGACCAACCACACCTCAGGCGGCGGCCGGTTGGGCCTTCGGCAGCACATCACGCGTCGGTGGGAACCACTTTGTCCTGCTACTCGGCTTGCGGCGACGCCGCCGGCCAGGTGAAGCGCTCACCCCCGGCGGCCCGGCCCGGTAGGCGCCGTGACGAACGGTCTCAGCAGTCGATCGCCAACCGGAGAGCGGTGCACGCGCCGGCCATGCGGTCGGGCCCGAGGGTGCAGATCCGCTCGACCAAACCATGCTTGGGAACGATGCGGAGATTGTCGAAACTGGCCGCGCACTCCGATGGCATGCCATCCGATGACTCGAGCAGCAATTCCGTCGGAATGCCGCGAACCGTGCGCGTGATCGGAGCGACGAGGACGGCATTGAGCACCGGGATCGCCGCCGCCCGGGTCATCACCAGGAACGGTCGCCTCCCCAGGCCCTCCATCTCCCCCCACCACACCTCTCCGCGCTGCGGATCGGTCACCAGGGTTCTTCTGCAATCGCCTCGCGCAGTGATGCAACGGCAGCATCGTCCTCCGCGGCAGTCGGAGGGATCCGCCGATATCCCTCCTGTATCAGGCGGTCCACCCCTTGGCGCCACGTCTGCTCGGTGAGAATGTCGATCCCGGCTCGCACCGCCGAAGCCCGGCTCTCGTACGCCCCTTCGGCCACCATCTCGTCGAGCTTCGCCAACGACTCCTCGGACAACCGGACGGCGATCTGCTGGGAACCCATACCGAACACTATACCGAATTGGTATGCAGTAGCACCACCAGCCACGACGGGTCCCGCCCGTCGGCCGCCCGGGTGCGTCGCCGGCTGGTCAGCCGCCGCCGCCAGCCGGCCGCTTCCAGTCGCTGCGGGTGATCGAGGCGACCACCATGTCGCGCCGGCGGCCTACCGCAGTCTGGGACTTGCTGTCTGCGGCACCGTCGCTGTCACCGTGACCATTCCGGCCGGGTAGCCCTCCGTGAAGTACCGGGTCGCCGCGGCGAGTGTGGTGTGCTCTGTGACTGTGACGTGCACCTGGTTCGTCTCCTGGTTTACACCGACCGAGAGCAAGCCGAACGGTCGATCCTCGACTGTGTGAAGTGTGGCCGAGATGGTGCGTTGGACCTGCTGGAGCTGGGCCAGCGTGTAGCGGGCCGTAGCGAACGACACCTGGTAGCCGACGAAGCCGCTGACCGCGGCCGACTGGAGCGCCGCTGTGGGGTGGACCTCGAGGATCGTCATATCGGCGAAGCCGGTCTGGTGGATGCCGGCGTAGTCGTCCGGGAACTGTGCGGCGAGGCACCCCGGCACCCCGTCGATCTCGCCCGGTCCGGGCGACCCGTTTGTGCACGGCGGGATGGTGGCCGAGGTGGCCGACGTGGCGGCCTCCGCCCGTGGACCGCTCGACCCGGTGGTGACTGCGACCGGCAGGGTCGCTCCACGGCGGCTTGGCGACGGCCCGGCACCGCCTTCGCCGACGAGCACGGCGATCACCACGACCGCGCCGGCCAGGAGGAGCCCGCAGCTCCCGACCAGCACGCCCCGACGGACGGCACGACTCCCCGGGCTCGGATCCTTCCGGCAAGATCGCCGGTTGGCGGCTCCTGCGATCATGGCAGCCCCCTCAATAGTGCGTCGTGGTATTTTACACGGCGACGGTACGCAAAATACTGTGCACGCCACCTCTGTGTGTCAGGTGTTCTCACGGACTGCTGCCACCCGGCCGCCCCAGTACCACCCGCCACGGCCGGCGGGCAGCGCCACGGAACGGGTGGGCCGCGGCCAGGCGTTCGGTCCGGAGGGCCGCTTCCTCCCTGTCGTCGAGCGGCGCCAGCGGGCTGCCGGTGGCCCAGCCGAGCAGCAGGTCGGCCAGCACCGGGTTCCGGGCCAGCACCGGCCCGTGGAGGTAGGTGCCCACTACCCGCCTGCACCAAGCCCCTTCGGCGCCGTCCCCCGACCCGTTGCCCACCCCGGCCGCCACCCGGGCCAGAGGGCGGGCTCCCGGCCCCACCACCGTCACCCCGCCGTGGTTCTCGAAACCGGTGAGCGTGGGCAGGGCCGCGCCGGCCGCCGCTCCCGGCCCGCCGTCCACCGGCTCGGCCAGCACCTCGCCGACGGCCCGCCGGCCGGCGCCCTTGGTGGTGACGACGTCCAGCAGGCCCACGCCGGGCCGCGGCCGCCCGTCCGCTCCCGGGTACGCCTGCCCCACGATCTGGTAGCCGGCACAGACGGCCAGTACGGCCGCCCCCCGGTCGACGGCCCGGCCGAGCCCGCCGTCCTCCCGCAGCGATCCGGCCGCCCGCACCTGGGGGCCGTCCTCCCCGCCACCCAGGCAGTAGAGGTCGCCGGCCGGGAGGGGCCGGTCCGAGGGCGCCGCCACCAGGTCGACCGGGATGCCCCGCCAGGCCGCCCGCTGGGCCAGTACCACCCCGTTCCCTCCGTCGCCGTAGGTGCCGAGCAGGTCGGGGTAGACCACCACCACGGTCAGGGCCGAGTCGCTCACCGGCCCCCCAGGAGATCGTGGAACGCCGTGTAGTTCCCGATGAATTCCACCTCGGCCGCGCCGCCGTTGCCCTCGCCACCCGCGGCCGCTGCCCGGCCGGCCAGGGCCACCGCCGCCTTCGGGTCCCGCACCGTGCGGTGGGGCACACCGGCGTAGCGCAGCCGCACCGCCAGGTCGAGGCAGCGTTCCCCGGTGGCCACCACTGGTCGACCCTGCAGCATCTCGAACGGCACGTCCCAGAGCCACGACGGGTCCCGCCCGTCGGCCACCCGGGCGTTGATCCCGACCACCACCGGCGACCGGCCTGGGCACACCAGCCCCAGCAGCTCGTGCCAGCCGGCCGGGTTCTTGGCCAACAGCAGCCGGGTGGGCACGCCCCCGATCCGGCGCACCGTGAAGCGGCCGCCCACTTCGCCCACCGTGACCATGGCCGTCAGCGCCCGCTCCGCCGGCACCCCCAGCGCCTCGGCGGCCGCGGCGGCCATCACGGCGTTGCCCTGGTTGAACCGGCCGGGGATGCGCAGGGCCACCGCGGCTCGGCGGCCGTCGGCCCACACCGCCTCGGTCCGGCCGCCGGCTACGCCCTCTCTGGTTGTCGCGCCGGCGTCGCCCACCAGGCCGGCACCACCCCCCGCGCCGTGCCCGCGCCCTGCGCCATCATCGGGTGCCCGGCCGACCACCTGTACGTCCACCGACGGTCGGGCGAAGCCGCACGGGCAGGACCACCCGTCGCCTGGGCCTTCGCCGCCGGCCACGTTTCCGCGGCAACGTTCCAGGCCGGTCCCGGGCTCGTCGGCAGTGCCGCCACCGCCGGCGGCACCAGCAGCACCTGCCCCACCGCCGAAGTCGATCCGGCCCTCGCAGGCCGGGCAACCCACGGCATCGAGCTGCCAGCCCAGCCCGGCCCCGATCCACACCACCCGGGGGGCGGCGCCGGCCCCCCACGCCACCAACGGGTCGTCGGCGTTGGCCACCACCGTGGTCTCGCTGGCCCCGGCCAACGCCTGGCGCCAGCGGCCGGCCAGCATGCGCACCTCGTTGGTCCGGTCGAGCTGGTCCCGGGACAGGTTCAGCAACACGACTACGGCCGGGCGCAGCGCCCGCACCAACCCCGGGAGGTAGCCCTCGTCCACCTCGAGCACTGCCGGCGCCTCCGGCTGGCCGGCGGCCAGGGCGGCCACGTGCCCGGCCGGCATGTTGGCCCCGGTGGCGTTGGTGACCACGGCACCGTGCTGTCGGGCCCGCCCGGGCGCCCCAACCCGGGCTCCTCCGGAGGCGGGGACCCCAGCCCCGCCCCGGCCGTCTTGCCCAACCCGCCCGGGCGCCCCAACCCGGGCTCCTCCGGAGGCGGGGACCCCAGCCCCGCCCCGGCCGTCTTGCCCAACCCGCCCGGGCGCCCCAACCCGGGCTCCTCCGGAGGCGGGGACCCCAGCCCCGCCCCGGCCGTGCTCCAGGGCCACGGCCAGCAGCCGGGTGGTGGTGGTCTTCCCGTTGGTGCCGCTCACCAGGGCCACCTGCCGCCCGGCGGCCAGCCGGCCCAAGAGGTCCGGGTCGACGGCCAGCCCGGCCCGCCCACCGATCACCGTGCCACTGCCCACGCCCAGCCGGCGGGAGACGGCGTTGACCCCGCGGGTGATGGCCACCGCCGCTCGGGACCGCAGCGGGAGGGTCATCACCGGGCCGGGGCCGGGGGCGGGAGGGCATCCCCGCCGCCACCCTCGGGTGGCACCTTCCCGTGCGGGTAGGTCCGGGCCAGCTCCTCAGGCGTGGGCTCATGCCGGATCCGGGCCTCGGGCGGCAGCGACGCCACGATGGCCGCCATCAGGGCCTGGGTGTCGGCCTCGGCGTCGTGCTGGCCGAGGGGCACGGCTGGGCCGACGCGTACCCGCACCCGGGGCGGTCGTACCACGTCGGTCAGGTCGGGGAGCCAACGGGACCGGGGCCACACCCGATCGGTGCCCCAGATCCCGACGGGGAGCACCGGCGCGCCGGTGGCAGCGGCCAGCCGGGCCGTGCCCGTCCTGCCCCGGAGCACGGGGTCGAAGAAGGCCGGTCCCCGCGGGATGGTCCCTTGGGGCA
>JASHWO010000162.1 GCA_030044045.1 Acidimicrobiales bacterium | reverse complement strand
CGGCAACTACACGGCGGTCACCGCCATGCAGCAGGCCGACCTGCTGGTGGCCCTGGGCGCCCGCTTCGACGACCGGGTCACCGGCAAGATCGACGCCTTCGCCCCCGGAGCCCGGGTGGTGCACGTCGACATCGACCCGGCCGAGCTGGGCAAGGTGCGCACGCCCGACGTGGGCATCGCCGGCGACTGCCGGCTGGTGATCGAGGCGTTGCTGGAGGCCCTGGCCGCCGAGGGGCTGGGCGGCGAGGGTGTGGCCTCGGCCCCGGGCAGCACTACTGCCGGGCCGGCGGCCCCCGGCAGCACCGCGGCGGCCCGGCCGGACCTCGCCCCCTGGTGGGACCGGCTCCGCCACTGGCAGGAGACCTTCCCCCTCCACTACGAGCCGCCGGGTGAGGGCGGGCTCATCAAGCCCCAGATGGTGGTGGAGACCTTGTGCGACCAGTCGCCGGAGGACACGGTGGTGGTGGCCGGCGTGGGCCAGCACCAGATGTGGGCCTCGCAGCACTGGCGGTTCGACCACCCCTACACCTGGGTCAACTCGGGTGGGGCCGGCACCATGGGGTTCGCCGTCCCTGCCGCCATCGGGGCCAAGGTGGGCCGGCCCGACCGGACCGTGTGGGCCGTCGACGGCGACGGCTGCTTCCAGATGACGGCCCAGGAGCTGGCTACGGCCACCGCCGAGCGCATCCCGGTGAAGGTGGCCATCCTGAACAACGCCTACCTGGGCATGGTCCGGCAGTGGCAGGAGATGTTCTACGGCGAGCGCTACTCGGAGGTCTACCTCTCGCCCGACCTGCCCGACTATGTGAAGTGGGCGGAGGCCATGGGTTGTGAGGGGATCCGGGCCGAGTCGCCGGAGGAGGTGGCCCCGGCCATCGAGAAGGCCAACGGCATCGACGACCGGCCGGTGGTCATCGACTTCCGCACCGACGCCTTCGAGAAGGTCTTCCCCATGGTCCCGGCCGGCGCCTCCAACGACGCCATCGTGGTCCACCCGGCCCACGAGGGGCGGCCCCGATGAGCCCGGCGCAGGCAGGCGGCGGCCAGGGCGAGGCGGCACACGGCCGGGGCGGGACAGCGCGCCACCACGTGCTGTCGGTGCTGGTGGAGAACAAGGCGGGGGTGCTGGCCCGGGTGGCCGGGCTGTTCTCCCGCCGCGGCTTCAACATCTACTCGCTGGCGGTGGCCCCCACCGACGAGACCTCCGCATCCGGGGATGGGCGCTTCAGCCGGATCACCATCGTGGTGGACGTGGAGTCGGCGCCGCTCGAGCAGGTGGTACAGCAGCTCGACAAGCTGGTGAACGTGGTGGCCATCTCCCAGCTGGCGCCGTCCGACGCCGTCCAGCGGGAACTGCTGCTGGCCACGGTCGAGGCCGACCCCACCGAGCGCTCGCAGGTGATCCAGCTGGTGGGGGTGTTCGGGGGCGAGGTGGTCGACGTGGGCACGGCCCGCATCACGGTGATGCTGGCCGGGCGGCCGGAGAAGATCGACGACTTCGAGGGGTTGCTGGAGAGCTACCCGGTGGTGGAGCTCCAGCGGACGGGCCGGGTGGCCCTGCCTAAGCTGGAGCGCCAGCGCACCGGCGCCGGGACCCCCGGGCGGCCCGGCGCACCGTCATTCAGGACCGTCAGCGGCCAGGCCGGCTGACACGACCAGGGAGAAGCCAGAGCATGGCCACGCTGTACTACGAGTCCGACGCCGACCCCAGCCTGATCCAGGGGCGCAAGGTGGCCATCCTCGGGTACGGGTCCCAGGGGCACGCCCACGCCCTGAACCTCTCCGAGTCCGGGGTGGACGTGCGGGTGGGCCTCCGCCAGGGCTCGTCGAGCGCCCGCAAGGCCGAGGAGGCCGGGCTGCGGGTCACCTCCATCCCCGAGGCGGCGGCCGAGGCCGACGTGATCATGGTCCTGCTGCCCGACACCGAGCAGAAGGCGGTCTACGACGAGCACATCGCCTCGAACCTGAAGGAGGGCGACGCCCTCCTCTTCGCCCACGGCTTCAACGTGCGGTACGGGCAGATCGTGGCCCCGCCCGGGGTGGACGTGGCCATGGTGGCCCCGAAGAGCCCGGGCCACCTGGTGCGGCGGACCTACACCGAGGGTGGCGGGGTGCCCTCTTTGATCGCCGTGGCGCAGGACGCCAGCGGCAAGGCCCACGACCTCGCCCTCTCCTACGCCCACGCCCTGGGCGCCACCCGGGCCGGGGTGCTCGACACCACCTTCACGGAGGAGACCGAGACCGACCTCTTCGGCGAGCAGGCCGTGCTGTGCGGGGGCGTGACCTCGTTGGTGAAGGCCGGGTTCGACACGCTGGTCGAGGCCGGGTACCAGCCGGAGTCGGCCTACTTCGAGTGCCTGCACGAGCTGAAGCTGATCGTGGATCTCATGTACGAGCAGGGCATCGCCGGGATGCGCTACTCCATCTCCACCACCGCCGAGTACGGCGACATGACCCGGGGCCCGCGCCTGATCGACGAGGGGGTCCGGGGCCGGATGCGCCAGATCCTCACCGACATCCAGGACGGGTCGTTCGCCGAGGAGTGGATCGCCGAGAACCAGGCCGGCCTGCCCCGCTACCACCAGCTCCAGGAGGAGGGCAGGGCCCACCCCATCGAGAAGGTGGGGGCGGAGCTACGGTCGATGATGCCGTTCATCTCCGCCGGCAGGACCCGGGTGCAGGACGCCTCAGGAGGCTGACCCCCGGGCCCCACCCGGGTCAGGCGGCCACGGCCGGCGTGGGGTTGGGGGTCCCCACGCCTCGGAGGAGGGTGGGGTCGGGGCCCCACCCGGGTCAGGCGGCAGCCACCATCTCCCGGATGAGCCGGAGGCAGGCCTCGGGCTGGTCCCAGTGCATGGCGTGGCCGCAACGGGGGACCACCTCCCAGCGGGCGTGGGCCGGGAGCAGCGAGCGCTCCTGGCTCGACTCGGGGGGGAGCACCTGGTCGGCGTCGCCGAAGGCCACGGTGACCGGGACGTCGACGTCGATGGCCGCCGCGCCGGCGAAGGGGTGGTCCACGGCGGCCCGGTCGCAGGCGGCGTAGCCCCGGGCCTGCCCCAGGGCGCGGGCGGCGGCCAAGAACCGGTCGTCCGGCACCCGGTCGGGCCGGGCCACGCTGCCCCGGAGGCCCAGCCACTTGACCAGGGGCAGCCGCACCAGGACCGGGAGCGCCGGGTCGGCCAGGGCCAGGACGTGGTGGGCCAGCGCCTCGTCGCGCTCCAGGGGGATGGGGGCACCCTCCCGCCAGAGCCCGGCGGGGGCCAGGGCCACCACGCTGGCTGCCCGGCCCAGCGCCGCCAGCTCGAGGGCCACCCAGCCGCCGAGGGAGTGCCCGACCACGTGGGGCCGCTCGATGCCCAGGGCCGACAGCTCGCCGGCCACCGTCACCGCCATGGCCTCGGGGCGGGCCCCGGCCGGGGTGGGCACGGTGGCTCCGGGCCCGTGCCCCGGGAGATGCACGGCGGTGATCCGGCAGTCGGCCTCGAGCGCCGGGCGGAGGTCGTCCCAGTAGGTGGCGGCGCTGCCCAGGCCGTGGACCAGGACCAGGTCGGGCCTGGTCAGGCCAGCGCCCCCACCACGTGGGTGATGCAGGCGCAGAGCGCGGCCACGTCCTCGGGGTCGATCGCCGGGAACATGGCGATGCGGAGCTGGTTCCGCCCGAGCTTGCGGTAGGGCTCGGTGTCGACCACCCCGTTGGCCCGCAGCACCTTGGCGACGGCCGCCGCGTCGACCCGGTCCACGAAGTCGACGGTGCCCACCACGTGGCTCCGGCCGGCCGGGTCCTCCACGAAGGGGCGGGCGAACCCGGACTGCTCGGCCCAGGTGTAGAGGATCTCGGCCGAGCGGTCGCAACGGCCGGCCGTCCACTCCAGCCCGCCCCCGGCCAGCATCCAGTCGAGCTGCTCGGCCAGCAGGTAAAGGGTGGTGAGGGCCGGGGTGTTGTAGGTCTGGTCCTGGCGGGAGTTGTCCAGGGCGATCTTCAGGTCGAGGAAGGCCGGCACCCAGCGCCCGGAGGCGGCGATCCGCTCCACCCGCTCCACGGCGGCCGGCGAGAGCAGGGCCAGCCACAGCCCGCCGTCGGCGGCGAAGCACTTCTGCGGGGCCAGGTAGTACACGTCGAACTGGGCCGGGTCCACCCGGAGGCCGCCGGCGGCCGAGGTGGCGTCGACGGCCACCAGCCCGCCCCCGCCGGCCGGGTCGGTGGCGCCGGCCGGACGGCGGATGGTCATGGCCACGCCGGTGGAGGTCTCGTTGTGGGTGAGGGCGTAGAGGTCGACGGCGGCGTCGGCTGAGGGCAGGGGGTGGGTCCCGGCCGGGGACTCGATCACCTGGGGGTCCTTCAGGTGGGGCGCCGCCTTGGCCGCGGCGGCGAACTTGGAGGAGAACTCGCCGAAGGAGAGGTGTTGGCTCTGCGACTCGATGAGCCCGAAGGTGGCGGCGTCCCAGAAGGCGGTGGTGCCGCCGTTCCCGAGGAGCACCTCGTAGCCGTCGGGGAGGGAGAACAGGTCGCGCAGGCCGGTCCGGACCCGCCCCACCACGGCCTTGACCGGCCGCTGCCGGTGGCTGGTGCCGAGGTAGGTGCCGGCCACGTCGAGCAGGCCGGCGACCTGCTCCGGGCGGACCTTGGAGGGGCCGGACCCGAACCGGCCGTCGCCGGGCAGCAGCTCCGGCGGGATGCGGATGTCGGGGGCGGAGTCGGCGGGATTGCCGGGGGCGCCGCCGCCGGGGGTGTCGGTGCGGGGGGTGGCGTTCACTATGGAATCATGGCACCCGTGTCCCCCGGTACCGAAAACACCCCCTCGCGGCGCCGGATCTCGGCCCGCGCTGCCGCGGTGTCGCCGTCGGCCACCCTGGCCGTGGACGCCAAGGCCAAGGCGCTGCAGGCCGCCGGGGAGCGGGTGGTGGGCTTCGGGGCCGGCGAGCCCGACTTCCCCACCCCGGCCCACGTGGTGGCGGCGGCGGCGGCCGCCTGCCGGCAGCCGGCCAACCACAAGTACACGCCTACCGCCGGCCTCCCCGAGCTGCGGGAGGCCGTCGCCGCCAAGACCACGCGGGACTCGGGGCTCGACGTGGCGCCCGCCCAGGTGCTGGTGACCAACGGGGGCAAGCAGGCGGTGGCCAACGCCTTCGCCGTGCTCTGCGACCCCGGCGACGAGATCCTGGTGCCGGCCCCCTACTGGACGACCTACCCGGAGGCCATCCGCCTGGCCGGGGGCGTGCCGGTGGTGGTGCCCACCGACGAGCGCACCGGGTTCCGGGCCACCGTGGACCAGCTGGCCGCCGCCGCCACGCCGCGGACGAAGGCGCTGCTCTTCGTCTCGCCCTCGAACCCGACCGGGGCGGTGTACCCGCGGGACCAGGTGGAGGCCATCGGCCGCTGGGTGGCGGCGCAGGGGATCTGGGTGGTCACCGACGAGATCTACGAGCACCTGGTCTACGGCGGCGCCGAGCACCACTCCCTGCCGGTGCTGGTGCCCGAGCTGGCCGAGCGCTGCCTGGTGCTGAACGGCGTGGCCAAGACCTATGCCATGACCGGCTGGCGGGTGGGCTGGATGATCGGCCCGCCCGACGCCGTGGTCGCCGCCACCAATATCCAGTCGCACGAGACGTCCAACGTGGCCAACGTGTCGCAGCGGGCCGCCCTGGCCGCGGTGTCGGGCGACCTCGACGCGGTGGCCGCCATGCGCCAGGCCTTCGACCGCCGCCGCCGGACCATCCACCGCATGTTGAACGAGATCGGGGGCGTGGCCTGCCTGGAGCCGGAGGGCGCCTTCTACGCCTTCCCCAACGTGGCCGGGGTGCTCGGCCGGGAGCTGCGGGGGCGCCGCCCCGCCACCAGTGGCGAGCTGGCCGAGCTGTGCATCGAGGAGGCCAAGGTGGCGGTGGTCCCCGGCGAGGCGTTCGGCGCCCCCGGCTACTTCCGCATGTCCTACGCCCTGGGCGACGACGACCTCGTCGAGGGCGTGTCCCGCCTTGCGAGCTTGTTCGCCGAGGCCCGAGACTAGGGGCGGCGCCGGGCAACCGGGCAGTCGAGGGACGGCGATCCCGTACTGCCCGTCGGCTCGGTCCATCAGGGGCGGGACGGCAGCATCGGCACGAGTGAGGAGACGGCCCCGATGGCAAGAGTGTTGGTGACCGAGAAGATCGCCCAGCGCGGGCTCGACCTGCTGGCCGAGGCGGGCCACCAGGTGGACGTGCGGGAAGGCCTGAGCCCCGACGAGCTGCTGGCCGCCGTGCCCGGCGCCCACGCCCTGGTCATCCGGTCGGCCACCCAGGTCACGGCCGAGGTGCTGGCCGCCGGCACCGACCTAGCCGTGGTGGGCCGGGCCGGGGTGGGCCTGGACAACGTGGACGTGCCGGCGGCCACCGACCGCGGCGTGATGGTGGTCAACGCCCCCACCTCCAACATCCTGTCCGTGGCCGAGCAGGCCATGGGCCTGCTGCTGGCCCAGGCCCGGAACATCCCCCAGGCCCACGCCGCCCTGGTGGCCGGGCGTTGGGAGCGGTCGAAGTGGGAGGGCGTGGAGCTCCACGGGAAGGTGCTGGGCGTGGTGGGCCTGGGCCGGGCCGGGTCGCTGGTGGCCCAGCGGGCGCTGGCCTTCGGCATGCGGCTGCTGGCCTTCGACCCGTACGTGACCCCGGACCGGGCCCGGGCCATGGGGGTGGAGCTGCGCTCGCTGGAGGACCTCTTCGCCGAGTCCGACTTCGTCAGCATCCACACCCCCAAGACGCCGGAGACCGTCGGCCTGGTGGGCCGGGAACTGCTGTCCAAGGCCAAGCCCGGGATCCGCATCGTCAACACCGCCCGTGGCGGGATCGTGGACGAGGAGGCGCTGGCCGACGCCATCCGCCAGGGCATCGTGGGCGGGGCCGGGCTGGACGTGTTCGCCAAGGAGCCGCCCGAGGGCTCCCCACTGCTGGGTCTGGGCTCGGTGGTGGTCACCCCGCACCTGGGGGCGTCCACCGAGGAGGCCCAGGACAAGGCCGGGGTGACCATCGCCGAGCAGGTGCTGCTGGCCCTGGCCGGCGACTTCGTGCCCTACGCGGTCAACGTGGCTGCCCGCGACGTGTCCGAGGTGGTGCGGCCCTTCATGGGCCTGGCCGAGCAGCTCGGGCGGTTCTTCGCCTGCCTGCACGAGGGGTTGCCCGACCGGCTCGACGTGGAGTACCAGGGCGAGCTGGCCTCGGCCGGGACCGGCATCCTCACCCTCTCGATCCTGAAGGGGCTGTTCGCCGCCAGCACCGAGGAGCCGGTGTCGTACGTCAACGCCCCCCAGCTGGCCGAGCAGCGCGGGCTCCAGGTCCGGGAGACCTCCACCACCACCTCGCCGAACTACAAGAGCCTGGTCACCCTGCGCTCGGGCCGCCACGCCGTGGCCGGCACCCTGACCGGGCCCGGGCTGCGGGCCGAGCCCCGGGTGGTGATGGTGGACGACCACTCGGTGGAGGTACCCCCCTCCCGCCACATGCTGGTGGTGCGCAACGACGATCGCCCGGGGATGATCGGGGTGGTGGGCCTGGTGCTGGGCGATGCCGGGGTGTCCATCTCTTCCATGGCCGTCGGGCCGAGCGGCGAGGCCGGGGCCGGGACCGCCCTGATGGTGCTGGCCACCGGTGAGGCGGCCCCCGACGACGTGCTGGACCGGCTTCGCCGCGACGAGGGGATCCTCGACCTCCACCGGGTCAGCTTGTGACATCGGCCGGCGGCGCGGGTGCGCCGCCCCCCGGCGGGCCGCCGCCGCCGGGTCCGGGTGCCGGGGAGCCACCGGGGGGTGCCGGGGAGCCACCGGCGGTGCGCTGCTCCGACCAGGAGCGGGAGACCACCGCCTCGCGGCTGGGCCAGGCCTGCGCCGAGGGGCGGCTGACCCTGGACGAGTTCGGCGACCGGGTGGAGCGGGCTTACACGGCCACGGTGCGGCCGGAGCTCGACGCCCTGGTGGCCGACCTCCCCGGGGCCTCGGCCGCGGTGCCGGCACCCTCCCCGGCGCCGGCTGGCGCCACCCGCTGGTGGGTGAGCCCGCTGGGCGGGTACCGGCGCCGGGGCCACTTCCGCCTCCCCGGGCACCAGGTGGTGGTGACGCTGCTCGGCGGCACCGACATCGACCTGCGGGGAGCCGAGCTGAGTGGGCCCACCGCCACCATCACCGTGGTGTCGGTGCTGGGCGGGGCGGACGTGGTGGTCCCGGCCGGGATCCCGGTGGAGGTGAGCGGGTTCAGCGTGCTGGGCGGGCGGGACGTCCGGCTGGGCGAGCGGTCGGCCCCCGGCGCGCCCACCGTGCACCTGCGGCTGTTCAGCGTGCTCGGCGGGGCCAAGGTGCGTACCCGGTCCACACGCCGCCGCCGGGGCCCGCGGCGGGACCGGTACTGACCGCTCGGTCAGGCGGCGGGAGCTTCGCCGGCCGGCTTCCGGGGGACCGGGGGCCAGGCGTCGAGGCTGGCCGGCTCCCGGGCCGGTCGGTCCTGGCTCAGCAGCGTCCGGACCACCAGGGCTGCACCTACCACCCCGGCCACCACCAGCAGGAGCCGCAGCAGTCGCACCGTCCCACCGTACCTCTTGACGCGGCGGGCCCGTCCTGCCACCATGGACCCACGATGTACGGAGCACCGACCTCGGACCTGCTGCTCACCTGACGGCGAACGCCACACCGCGTTCGCCCGCCACCTCCTGCGCCGGAAGGCCAGGGGGTTTTTTTGTCGGGCCGGCCCGGGACGGAAGGAGGACAGATGAGCACCGCGCCCACGCACCCCGGCGGCGGGACGCAGCCCCGCCGGCTGGCGATGCCCTGCGACCCCTCGCCCATGCCGTTCCACCGCTACCGGCCCTCCCTGCCGCTGCAGCTCCCCGACCGCACCTGGCCCGACCGGCAGCTCACCCGGGCGCCCCGCTGGGCCAGCGTGGACCTGCGCGACGGCAACCAGGCCCTCATGGATCCGATGGACGCCGACCGCAAGCTGGCGCTCTTCCGCACGCTGGTCGAGGTGGGCTTCAAGGAGATCGAGGTCGGCTTCCCCTCGGCCTCCCAGACCGACTACGACTTCCAGCGCCTGCTCATCGAGGAGGACCTGGTCCCCGACGACGTGGAGATCCAGGTCCTGGTGCAGTGCCGGGAGGAGCTCATCGAGCGCACCTTCGAGTCGCTGCGGGGGGCCAAGCGGGCGGTGGTGCACTTCTACAACTCCACCTCCGAGCTGCAGCGGCGGGTGGTGTTCGGGCTCGACCGGGCCGGGATCACCGAGATCGCCGTGACCGCCGCCCGCCTCTGCCGGAAGTTCGAGGCGACGGTGGGCGGGACCGAGATCCGCTACGAGTACTCGCCCGAGAGCTTCATGGGCACCGAGCCGGAGTTCGCCGTGGAGATCTGCGAGGCGGTGATGGACGTGATCGAGCCGACCCCGGAGCGGCCCATCATCCTGAACCTGCCGAACACGGTGGAGATGTACATGCCCAACGTCTACGCCGACGTGCTGGAGTGGTTCGGCCGGACCATCCGGGACCGGG
The DNA here is from genome assembly GCA_030044045.1 of Acidimicrobiales bacterium. Next base: position 151 of record JASHWO010000162.1, on the reverse strand, counting down.
GCAACGTGGTGCTGAGCGTCCACCCCCACAACGACCGGGGCACGGCGGTGGCGGCGGCGGAGATGGCCGTGCTGGCCGGGGTGGACCGGGTGGAGGGGACGCTCTTCGGCAACGGCGAGCGCACCGGCAACGTGGACGTGGTCACCCTGGC
>JASHWO010000161.1 GCA_030044045.1 Acidimicrobiales bacterium | reverse complement strand
TCGACCACCCGGCCGGCGCCCGATCCGTCGCCCCGGTCGCGCTCGTAGAGGCCGGCCACCGCCGAGACTGCGGCGAAGACCCCGGTGAGGTAGTCGGCCACGGTGACCCCGGGCCGCACCGGCGGGCGGTCGGGCTCCCCGGTCAGGTGGAGCAGGCCGCCGTAGGCGATGCCCAGGCGGTCGAGGCCGGGGCGGGGCGAGTAGGGCCCGGACTGCCCGAACACGCTGATCCGCACGTACACCAGCCGGGGGTCGAGGTCGTCCGGGCCCAGCCCCCACCGCTCCATGGTGCCGGGACGGAAGTTCTCGCACAGCACGTCGCAACGGGCGGCCAGCCGCCGGAAGAGATCCTGGCCCTCCGGCGTGCGCAGGTCGCAGGTGACCCCCCGCCGCCCCCGGCCCTCCACCGCCCAGGCCAGGGAGTACCTCCCCCCCTCGGGGTCGTCCACGAACGGCCCCATGGTGCGCATGAAGTCGCCCTGGCCGGGTAGCTCCACCTTGACCACGTCGGCTCCCAGCTCGCCCAGCAGCCCGGCACAGAACGGCGCCGAGATCCGGGTCCCCACGTCCAGGACCCGGATGCCGGCCAGCGGACCGTCCGGTCCGGGCACCTCAGGCGTCGCCCTGGGACGCCCCGGGCGCGCCCGTCGCGGGTCCGGCCGGCGCGCCTGCACCGTCCGGCGCGGCGTCCGGGGGCTCGCCGGTGGGCGTCGTCCCGGCACCGCCCGGCACGTCGCCCCGGCCCTGCTCGGCCAGCACGTCCTTCATGGTGCCCTTGGCCTTCCGGGCGGCCAGGGCGTCGGTGGCGGTCCGGGTGTTGTGCATCCAGTGGTGGGCCATGAAGTGGTACTTCCACGAGTCGGCCTGGCCCATCAGGTCGGCGGTGTGGTTGATGGTGTCCTTGACCACCTGGGCGGTGACCGGCGGCACCAGCGCCACCGTGCGGGCCAGCTCGTAGGTGCGGTCCATCAGCTCGTCCCGGGGCACCACCCGGTTGGCCAGGCCGAGGCGCCACGCCTCCTGGGCGTCCAGGGTCTCGCCGGTCCAGAGGAACTCCTTGGCCTTGCGGATGCCGAGCTCCCAAGGCTCGACCAGCAGCTCCACCCCGGCCCCGGTCATCCGCAGCACCGGGTTCGAGAACCTGGCGTCGTCGGCGGCCACGATCAGGTCGCACATGCAGGCCAGCATCAGCCCGCCGGCCACGCAGCTCCCCTGCACGGCGGCGATGGTGGGCTTGGCGAAGTCCCGGATGCGGCGGCAGCGGTCGAAGTACATCACCTTCTCGTGGCGGAGCTTGCCCTCCGGGGTCTCGCGCATGGCCACCCAGCGGTCCGGGTTCTCCCCGCCGACCAGGGCCTTCAGGTCGTGGCCGGCGGAGAAGTGCTTGCCCGCCCCGCACAGCACCACCACCCGGACGTCGTCGTCGTCACCGGCCTGGTCGAAGGCCCGGTCCAGCCCGTCGATCAGGGCCGTGTCCTGGGCGTTGGCCACCTCGGGCCGGTTCATGGTGACGGTGGCCACCGCCCCGTCCACCTCGTACAGGACGGAGTCGTCGCCCGTCGTCGAGCTCATGGGGTCATCTTCCCTCATCGCCTGCCCGGGCCCGCACCGATCAGGGAGCGGGGGCCGGCTGGCCGTTGATCGAGGTCACCCGGACCCGCTCGGAGCCGGTGCTCGAGCCGCCCGGCGCGGTGTACCGGTAGTGGACCACCACGGCCACCAGGTACCCGCCGCTCACCCGGGCCGAGTAGGTGACGGTGCCGCTGACCCTGCTGCGTTCGGAAGCTGGGAACAGTGACTTCACCGGCCGGGTGGCCACGAAGGAGGAGTCCCGGGCCGAGAACCTGGAGAGCCGGCCGACGAAGGTGAACGGCGCCAGCGCCCGGGTCCGGGCGGAAGGGCTGGCCACGGTGGTGGACCGCACCCGCCGGCCGTCCAGGAGGACGGTCTCGGTGATCCGGTCCGGCGCCTGGAAGGTGACGCGGATGACCTCGCGGGAGTTGGTCGAGACGGACTCCAGGTAGGTGAGGCTGGAGGCGTACCCGATCTCCCCGGCGCCGTTGTGGACGGTGAGGTCGGGGGTGGGCGGCGCCTGGACCAGGCCCAGCACGGCGGCGCCGACGGCCAGGACGGTCAGGGCGGCCAGCACCAGGGCGGGAACGGGCGAGCGGCGGCGCATCCGGGACAGGGTAGTGGGGTGGGAGCGGTGGGCGCGGCACGGCGACCCCGACGCTGCTCCGGTGGCCCGGCGCCGTCCCGGCCGCGGCCCGGGCGGGCAGACTGGGGCCGGCGGGCAACCGGCGAGGGGGGTGCGGCGTCGATGAGGGCATGGGCGATGGCACCGTGCTGGTGGCGTGGGCGCCGGCGGGCGCGGAGGGGGTGGTGACCGACCGCCGGCCGGACCGCGACCGGCTGGTGGCCGCCCTCTTCGACGAGCACTACGCCGGCCTGTGCCGGCTGGCCGGGCTCCTGCTCGGCGATGCCTCGGCGGCCGAGGAGGTGGTCCAGGAGGCGTTCCTGCGGACGTTCGCCGGATGGTGGCGGTTGCGCCGGCCCACAAGGGCCCAGTGGTACCTGCGGGCGGCGGTGGTGAACCAGTGTCGCTCTCGCGGTCGCCGCCGAGCCGTCGAGGACCGGGGCAACCGCACGGTGTGGGCCACCGACGGCGCGGCGGTGACCAGGTCCGAGGCGGAACGGTCGGACGAGTCGCTGGTGGTGCTGGAGGCCGTCCGGTCGCTGCCCCGCCGCCAGCGGGAGGCGGTGGTCCTGCGCTACTACGAGGATCTGGCCGAGGCCGACGTGGCGGCGGTGCTGGGCTGCTCGGTGGGCACGGTCAAGTCGCAACTGGCCAAGGCCCGGGCCACGCTGGCCCGCCGGCTGGCCGAGCCCGGGCAGCCACCTGAGCCCGAGGCCGAGCGCGTGGCTGCCGAGTGCCCGGCTACCGTGGGCCTGGCCGCCGAGGGTTCGGGCGAGAGGCCGGGAGTGAGCGGTCCTGCGTCGGTGGGGCCGGCCCGTCCCGTCGCCGACGGGGGGACCGATGCCGGCTGACGACCTCGACCGGCGGCTGCGGGAAGCGCTGGGCGACGCCGCGCCGGCGCCGCCGGATCCGGCCGTCCGGCGAAGCCTCCTGGTCCGCCTGCGCCGCCGCCG
>JASHWO010000160.1 GCA_030044045.1 Acidimicrobiales bacterium | reverse complement strand
ACTGTGGGGCTGAGCGGCGACCACCGGGCGGGCCGGACGGCACGGCCGGCGGGGGGCAGGGGCCCCACGCATCGGAGGAGCCTGGGGTTGGGGCCCCGGGCGGGCCGGGCAACCCAGTGTGGCGGCTGACCCTGCGGGGCCTCCTGGCCCACCGGGTGCGTCTGGCCGCCACCGTGCTGGCGGTGGTGCTCGGCGTGGGCTTCGTGGCCGGTACCTACGTCCTGACCGACACCCTGCGCCAGGCCATCACCGGGGTGCTGGACCAGGCCCAGACGAACGTGGCCGTGCTGGTGCAGGGGCGGTCGGCCCTGGCCGGCCAGAAGGGCACCACAGCGTCGGGTGACGGCGGGCTGACCGTGCCCCAGTCGACGGTGGCCCGGGTGGCCGCCGTGCCGGGGGTGGCGGCGGCGGACGGGGTGGCGGTGGGGCCGGTGGCGGCCAAGGGCCCGGACGGGCACCCGCTGGCGGTCACAGGCACGCTCCAGCTGGCCCTCTCCGTCGGGCGGGTTCCGGCATTGCGGACGCTCACCCTGCGCCGGGGTCGGTTCCCGGCCGGTCCCGGGCAGGCCGTGCTCGACCTGGCCTCGGCCCGCCACGACCACGTGCGGATCGGGCAGACGGTGCGGCTGGCCGGGGCTGGCGCCCAGCGCAGCTTCCGGGTGGTGGGCCTCGTCGGCTACGGCAGCGCCAGCTCGCTGGCCGGCACCACCATCGTGGGGCTGACCCTGCCGGCCACCCAGGCCGTCCTCGGCCAGCCGGGGCGGATCTACGAGGTGATGGCCTCGGCGTCGCCCGGCGTGTCGCCGGACGCCCTCCGGGCCCGGGTGTCGGCCGCCCTGGGGCCCCGCTTCCGGGTGCAGACCGAGCAACAGTCCATCGCCGCCGACGCCACCGCCATCAACCGGGGCTTCGGGGCCTTCAGCGACGTGCTGCTGGTGTTCGCCGGGGTGGCCCTCTTCGTGGCCGTGTTCCTGATCTTCAACACCTTCTCCATCCTCCTGGCCCAGCGGGCCCGGGAGCTGGCCCTGCTCCGCTGTTTGGGCGCATTCCGGCGCCAGTTGGCCGTGGCCGTGCTGGCCGAGTCGGCCGCGGTGGGCCTGGCCTCGTCGGCCGTCGGCCTGGGGGCGGGGGTGGCGTTGGCCCTGGGCATCCGCCGCCTGCTGTCAGGCTTCGGGATCGACTTCCCGTCCACCGCGCCGGTGGTGGCGTTGCGGACGGTGGTGGTCTCCCTGGTGGTGGGCACGGCGGCCACCGTGATGGCGGCCGTCCTGCCGGCGGTGCGCGGCGCCCGGATCCCGCCCGTGGCCGCCATGCGCGACGAGCTCCCGGTGGACGCCGGCCGGCCGGCCCCCTACCGGCTGGCCACGGGCTCGGCCTTGGTGGTGATCGGGGTGCTGGTGGTCGTCGGCGCCCTGCACGGTGCCGGCCACGAGTCCGGCAACGCCACCACCCGGGCCGAGCTGGCCGCGCTCGGCCTGGTGCTCGGCTTCCTCGGCCTGGCCGCCCTGGTGCCGCTGGTGGCCCGTCCGCTGGCCGCCGCCCTGGGCTGGCCGTTCGCCGTGTTGCGAGGGGTGCCGGGGCAGCTCGGCCGGCGGAACGCCATGCGCCATCCTCGCCGCACCGCGGCCACGGCGGCGGCGTTGATGATCGGCCTCACCCTGGTGACCACCATCGCCGTCTTCTCCCACTCGGTCCAGGCCTCCACCGACGCCTCCTTGGAGGGCGGCCTCCACGCCGACTTCGTGCTGACGCCGCAGGGCGCGGCGGCGCTCTCGGCCTCGCTCGGGGAGCGGCTGGCCGGGCTGCCCCAGCTCCGCCAGGTGGCCTGGCTGGAGTCCGAGCAGGTCCACATCGACCTGCCGGCGAGCGATCGGGATGCTGGTGGCCGGGGTACCGGTGGCCGAGGTGCAGGCGGTGGGGGCTCGACCACGGCCGGCAGGGCGGGGGCCGGGGGCAGGGCCGGCACCGGCGCCTCGGGCGGGGGCCAGACAGGGAGCGAGACAGGGGCCGCGGGCTCGGCCGGCGCCACCGGCACCGACGTGGCCGCCTACCGCCACGAGGTCACAGTGCGGCCTGCCGCCGGCCGCCTGGCCGCGGTGCACGGCACCCGGGTGGCCGTCACCACCGGCGTGGCGGCCACCTGGCACCTCTCGGTGGGCTCCCCGCTCCCGCTCGGCTCGAACGAGGTGGCCCGGCGGGCGTTCACCGTGGCGGCGGTGATCCACGACCCCACCGGGATGACGGGCGACATCCTGTTCAGCACCACAGGGCTGGCGCGGCTGTTCCCCGACGGCACGCCGCCGGTCCACGTGGTGCTGGCCCAGCAGGCGCCCGGGGTGGGGCAGGGGACGGCGCTGGCGGCCATCGACCGGGTCACCGCCGCCTTCCCCCAGGCCAAGGTGGCCACCAAGGCGTCCTACATCGCCGGGGCCAACCAGCAGTTCCGGGAGCTGGTGGGCCTGCTGACCGCCCTGCTGGGCCTGGCGGTGGTGATCGCCCTCTTCGGGATCGTGAACACCCTCGGCCTGTCGGTGGTGGAGCGGCGGCGGGAGATCGGGCTGCTCCGGGCCCTCGGGCTCTCCCGGCGCCAGCTCCGGGCCACGGTGCGCTGGGAGGCGGTGGTGGTGGCGCTGCTGGGGACGCTGCTGGGCATCGTGGTCGGGCTGGTGTTCGGTTGGGTGGTGGTGGACGCCGTGCGCTCGCAGGGGGTGACACGCTTCTCGGTGCCGGTGGGCGAGCTGGCGGCGTTCGTGGTGCTGGCCGGGGTGGCCGGGGTGGGGGCGGCGGTGCTGCCGGCCCGTAGCGCGGCCCGGGTGGACGTGCTGGCCGCCATCACCACCGAGTAGCGGCGAGGGCGCCTGCCGGCCGGGCCGGGCGACACAGCCGGCGTGGGGTTGGGGCCCCACGCAGCGGAGGAGGCTGGGGTTGGGGCCCCGGCCGGGCCGGGCGACACAGCCGGCGTGGGGTTGGGGCCCCACGCAGCGGAGGAGGCTGGGGTTGGGGCCCCGGCCGGGCCGGGCGACACA
>JASHWO010000159.1 GCA_030044045.1 Acidimicrobiales bacterium | reverse complement strand
AGCGGCCGTGGGCCCAGGCCTCCTCGAAGGCTCCGGCGGTCATGCGGGCGCGCAGCGCGGCCAGGACGCTGTCGTCGTGCGGGGCGCGCGGCACGTAGGCGTGCAGCCAGCCGCTGCCCTTGGCCTCGAGCAGCGCGCCGGCCGCGGCCAGCAGGGTGGCGGCGCGCCGAAGCTCGTCTTGCCGGGCGGCGACAGCGGCCAGCGCCTCCAGGTAGTAGGCCAGGCTCGGCTGGTCCCCGGCCTCGGCCGCCAGCGCGGCACCCTCCCTGAGCAGTTCGGCGGCGTCGCCCAGGTCACCACCGGCCTGGCGGCTGAGGGCCAGGTCGTACAGCGAGATCAAGGCGATGAACCGGTCAGCCGCGCTGTGCGCCGCGCCCAGGCCGTCGGCGAGCAGTTCGGCCGCACGGCGGCGATCGCCCTGATCCAGCTGGATCTGGCCGAGGAAGTTGGACGCAAGGGCCACCTCCAGCAGGTACTGCACGCGCTGCGGCCCGGTCATCGGGTCGTCGGCCATCTCCCGTAGCTGGCTGAGGGTCTGCTCGAGGAGGTCGCTGGCGAGCGCGGTCTCGTTCCTGGCGGCCAGCAGATGCCCGAGGACAGCCGCGGTCCGGCCCATGCCCAGCCGGTCCCCGGCCTGGCGGTACAGCGGCAGGCTCTGCTTGAGCAGCCGTCGCGCCCTGGTCTGGTCACCCCCGGTGAAGTGGATGAAGCCGGCTCCGCTCAGCGCCAGGGCCCGCTGATGCGGCGGCATGCCACCGGAACGGGCCAGGATCATCTCTCCGTGACGGGCCAGTTCCTCGACGTGGCCGTGCAGCCACCAGAACCGCCAGGTCGCCCAGAGCAGGTCGAGCGCCCGGACCGGGTCCCGGTCGGTCAGCCAGGACAAGGCGGCGTTGAGGTTGCCGCGGCCTACTTCCAGCCGGTTGAGCCAGGCCAGCTGCCCGGGACCGCGCAGCTCGGACTCGGCGGGCTGGGCCAGGGCCAGGAAGTAGGTGGCATGCCTGTCGTGCACGTCGTCCCAGTCGCCGCCGTCGCGCAGCCGGGCCAGGGCGTACTCCCTGACCGTCTCCAGCAGGCTGAACCTGGGCTCGTCGTCCGTGGGTTCGGGCCGGACCAGGCTGCTCTCCACCAGGGAGCCCAGCATCTCCATCATCGGCATGGTGCCATCTGCGCAGATGGCTTCGGCGGCCGGCAGGCCGAAGGTCCCGGCGAACACGCCCAGGCGGGCGAACAGCGCCTGCTCGCCGGCCGACAGCAGGCCGAAGCTCCAGTCCAGCGTGTTCTTCAGGGTCCGCTGCCGCTCGGGCAGGTCGAGGGGTCCGGAGGTCAGGACGCTCAGCCGGTCATCCAGCCGGGTCAGCAGGGCGCGTGGCGGCAGCAGCCTGATCCGGGCGGCGGCCAGTTCGATGGCCAGCGGCAGGCCGTCCAGGCGGCGGCAGATCTCGGCGATGTCCCCGGCGTTCCGCGCGGTCAGCTCGAAGCCGGGTGCCGCGGCCCGGGCCCGGGCCAGGAACAGGCGCACCGCGGCGTAACCGGTGAGGTCCGCCGGGCTGGCTTCGGCGGGCGGGACGGCCAGCGGCGCCACGGACAGCTCGTACTCGCCGCTGAGCCGGAGCACGGTCCGGCTCGTCACCAGGACCACCAGGCCCGGGCAGGCGGCCAGCAGGCCCGCGACGACCGGAGCGGCGGCGGTCACCTGCTCGAAGTTGTCCAGCACCAGCAGGAACCGCTTGGCTCGCAGGTACGATTCCACGTCGGCGATCAGCTTGCCGCCCGAGGTGTTCAGCTCGAGCCCGGCGGCGATCGCGCCCGGCACCAGTTCGGCGGCGGACACAGAGGCGAGGTCGATGAACCTGACCCCGCCGGGGAACGCGGGGCCGAGCCGCGCCGCGACCGCCAGCGCGAGGCGGCTCTTCCCGACACCGCCCGGGCCGGTGAGGGTGACCAGGCGCGCCCCCTGCCGGACCACCATGTCTTCCGCCGCCGCGGTCTCCTGCTCGCGGTCGACCAGCGGCGCCGCGGGCGCCGGGAGGGCCGCGACGGCAGGGGCCGCGGCGGCCTGGCGCGGCTGGGTCATCTCGAAGCGCTCGCTGAGCAGCACCGCCAGGTCGTCCTCGACCAGGCGCTGCAGTTCGGCAGGATCGGAAAAGCGCTGGTAGGAGACGCTGTCGTCGGCCTTGATGCGGGCCAGCAGCTCGGCCAGCCTGGGTTCGCGGTCCGGGGCTGGCGACTTGACGTAGATGAGCCTGGGCAGGCCGGACGACAGCCGGTACTCGTCCTCCAGCCCGGATGTCTCTTCCCCCGGCGCCACCCAGCCGTAGCTCTGCCAGTAGATGCCGACGAAGACCTGGCTCTGGGCCAGGTAGGCGCGGTACACCTGGCGCGGGGGGTGTGCCTTGGCGCCCAGCTCGAACATGACCGGGACCAGGCGGAGCCGGGTAACGGCGTCCTGTGCCGCCCGGCGCTCGGCGGCCAGTTCCTGCAGCGTCGAGCTCACGAAGACCCGAACCCGCTGATCGGGCGTGCGGATCACCGGGTCCAGGGCGGTGGCGGGCATCGGGATTCCTCTTCCTTGCGTGGTCCGTGCGCGGCTCGGGG